>JALREG010000409.1 GCA_023253905.1 Burkholderiaceae bacterium | reverse complement strand
GAGCCAGGAGGCTTAGATGAGACTTGAACGGGTAGTTGCCAAAGATGCCAGACGCGCCACTGAGCAGGTGCTCGCCACTTTTGGCCCCGACGCCCTGATCGTGTCCAACCAGCGGGTCAACGGTATGACCGAGATCGTGGTGGCTGTGGATACGGATAGCCCTTCCGAGGCGACAAAGTCCCAGGAGCCGATTCAGACCGCACGCGTGTTCGCGCCGCGCGGGGACCGTGAGTTCGGTCGCTCATTGCTTGAATCATTTAAATCCCCGACTACGGGTGATCGCCCGCAGCAACCCCGCGCCATGGCGACTCCGGAGCCGTCAGACGCTCCAGCCCTTGCCCAGAAACGCACGCAGGAATCTTCGCCCGCAAATGCCGAGGAACAGGACGTGCCGCCATTTTTGCGTCACCTCGCCGCGCCGCCACGCGCCCAGCCGGTAAAAGCCAGCTCGATTACCCGTGCGGATGATGAGGGCAGCGCAGTGCCTGAACCAGAGGGGGCCGCGCCGCGCCAGGACTACGCTCGGGACACAACCGCAGCGCTCGCCATTGCTCCGACGCCAGCGGCCGCTCCCGCTGAATCAGCGATGGATTCGATTCGAGCGCGCGAACTCGTTGACATGGTGCGCGCAGAGTTGGCATCGATGCGTCAGGAAATCGCCTTATCGAGGCAAGTTGAAAGCTTCCCGCCTGGCGGTACGTTGAGTGCCGCCCTCCAGCCGCTCGCTGGCGCACTGACGGCAGCGGGCGCGCCGATCGGGCTGCGAACGCTTTTGCTCGATCAGGTCCGGGACTGCGAAGACCTCCATGAGGCCGTTGATCAGATGAAACGGCAACTGGGAACGACACTTGCCGCAGCAAGCCATCCCGACAAATTTGAGGGCGTGCATGTCATTGCCGGCCCGTCTGGCGCAGGAAAAACCCAGATGCTCTGCCGGATTGCAGCGCGTCATGTATCGGTCCACGGCGCGAACTCGATCGCGATTGTCAGTTTCTCGGACAACCGCATTGGCGCCTGGACCCAGCTGCAGATGCTGGCCTCTCGGCTTGGGGTGGACTGCTTCCGAGTCAATGGACCCGAACTGCTCGGGCCCATGCTGGGCGAGCTTGATTCGCGCAGGCTGGTTCTGGTCGATACCGCAGGGACTGGTTTTGCCGAGAAGCTCGATGCGATCCGGCGGTGCGCACCCAAGGCCTTGTTTAATCTGGTGATGCCGGCGGATGCGTCGATCTCCGGGATTTCCCGGTTTATTCCTGCTGCCCCGGTGCCATGGCACAGCGTGATGGTCAGCAAGCTCGACGAGTCTGCGTGCGCCTGGCCCCTCATCCAGGCCTTGTGCAACCACCCCATCCCGCTATCGGTCGGAAGTGCAGACCCGTCTGCCGAGGCGCCAGCTAATCCCTTGTCGCCGGCTGATCTGATTGGCCACGCATTCGATCAGCTGGCGCTACCCGTCAAACCTGCGCCGCGCGCGCGGGCGTCACGCGCCGCCACGGCCAAGCGCGCCACCACCCGGGACGTTCGCCATGCTGCTTGATCGCCCCCCCGAGGTAATCGGGGTCGCCAGCGGTAAGGGCGGCGTTGGAAAGACCACGGTTTCGGTGAATCTGGCGGTCGCGCTGTCCGCCCAGGGACATAAGGTCGCACTGTTCGACGCCGACCTCGGTCTGGCCAATGCGCAACTCGCGCTCGGTGTGCGCCCCCCGTTCAACTTCAGCCATGTGCTTGACGGCAAGAAAACGATTAACGAGATCATCGTCACCACGCCGCAAGGTGTTTTGCTGGTGCCGGGCGCATCCGGGATACAGAAGATGGCCTCATTGGGCCGCGCAGACGTGGGCCAGATCGTCAACGCCTTCAGCGAGCTCGATCGCGACGTTGACTACCTGATCGTTGACGCGGCGGCTGGAATCGCCGAATCGGTCATGCTGATGATGGCGGCTACCCAGCGCCGCTTCATTGTGGTTAAGGATGAGCCGTCATCGATCGCCGATGCCTACGGTGCTATCAAGGTATTGATGCGCGACCACAAACTCGACCAGATCTACCTGATTCCAAACATGGTTGAGAGCCAGGCAGCCGGGCGCCAGCTGTTCTCCCGGATCAACGACGTCTGCAGTCGTTTTCTTGGCCAGACGCTGAGGTACCTGCACTCGATCGAAGCCGACGAACAGGTCCTTGCCTCCCAGAGACACCATCGGTCAGTGCTGGAACACGCCCCATCGTCCGCTGCGTCCCGGGACTTCCGCCTGCTCGCAGAAGCGACCCGGGCGCTGGATCCGGTTGAATATGCTTCCGGTGCGGTACAGTTCTTCATGGAACGCTTGTGCGGCCCACGATGACGACGGAGTCTCACTGATGCACCGAACTCGCCTCTACGAGCAGGTCGGCAACAACGCCAATGAGTCGTTGATGCAACACCTTGCCATGGTCAAACGAGTGGCCGTGCACCTCAAGGTTCGCTTGCCGCCCATGATGGAGCTTGCCGAACTGGTCCAAATTGGCGTGATTGGCCTCCTGGAGGCGTCCCGGACCTACGATCCCACCAAGGGCGTCGACTTTGAAGATTTTGCCTACAACCGTATACGGGGCGCGATCATCGACGAGGTTCGCCGAATGTCGTCCATGCCGCGCTCGGCCATCGCCAATCTCAAGCAGCACGGTGAGGCGGCTCAGGCGCTGGCCAACCAGCTGGGACGAGCGCCCAGAGAATCGGAGCTCGCGGAATTCACAGGGAAAGATCTGAAGGAATTCCAGCGCGAAGGCAGCCACGCTCAGTGGTACGAAACGGTTTCCATGGAAGTTGTTCCAGACGAGGCGCTCAGTGTGGCAGCAGAAAGGTCCTGGGAGCCGGAGACGCGGGTGTCCGAGTCGCAGACCATGGACGCGTTGCAGCAGGCGATCGAAGCGCTTTCCGAACGCGAGAAATTGGTGCTGTCGCTATACTATTCGGAAGGGATGAATCTGAAGGAGATCGGCGCGGTTATCGGGGTCAGTGAGTCACGCGTCAGTCAAATTCTTTCGTCAAACGTCAAAAAGCTGCGGACCAAGCTTGGTTTTGAAGCCTGACGCCAGGCCAATACCGGCCAATACTTGTCCATCACCGCCTAAAACATCGTGATTTCATTATTCGGTCGCTCAAAGAAAGACGAAGCGCGCAAGAAAGCACAGGCCGAGTACGAGGAGGCCAGGGATGCTGATGCGGCGTCTCGGGCCGGGCATGCGCTAACGGTGAGGGCAGGCGCACGCGCCAAAGCGCATGTCGACAAAACCTTCATTACCGGAGCGGAAAAAGCGGTCGTTTACGACGAAATGCGGGCGATTGCCATCGTCAAGGGTGAGGAAAAGCCAGAGCCACCCAAGGCGACCGAGTATCAGGTCATCAAATCGGTCAATGGGGAGTTGCTCACCTACTTGCCTCTCCCCTACGCCGAGCGAATTTTCAAGCTGGGCATGCGCTACCAGACAGTCGACATCACTGCTGAGCAGGCGGTCGAATTGGTGCAACAGGTTGCAGACCAGATCAGCCTGGAACTGCAGTTGAAGGAGCCGTTCGTTGCGCTCGAGTTCCTGCGAGAGGAATTGAAGCAGGCCTCAGGAGAGTCCGGTTCGGACGGGGACGGGCAGGATGACGGCAGCAGCAGCCGTTGATCAGGAGATGGACCGATGACCACATTCCTCCAGGTCATCATTCTGGTGGCCATTGCCTCCATTGCCATCCTCGTTGTCTACCTCATAGACCGAGTCAATACGCTACAGCGTTACACGCGCCTGCTTCAGAGCGACATCAACGAATCAGAGGACCCCAACGCGGGCCCGTTTGGCGGGTTGAGCGGTGAGCGCCTCTGGGATGCTGTTTCTGGCGTACCGATCGACGGATGGGACAAGAATTCGGTTGACCTGGTCCGTAACCGTTACCAGCTGGTCTTGCGCAAGCATGTTGAAGAGCTGTTCCTCGAGGGTTTCCAGAATTCCCAGGCAGGAATCCAGGCAATTCCAGCGTCATCGCGATTTGTGCAGACGCTTCGCGGTCCGGTCGAGTCGTGGATCCCAATCGAGCATGCCATCGCCGTGCATCAGGCGGGATTCGAACGCGGTAAAGGCAAGGAGGAGGACCTCCCTGCGGTGAGAAAGTCCCTCGACGATGCAGCCTCGCTCTTGTTTGGTCTCGCGGGAATCAAGCTGCCGCGTCCGCTGTCGGAGCATCTGGTACCCCTCACTGAAGCCGAACAGGCCGCGGCGGCCGCTTCCACGGCACAAGCGAACCTCGCTCTTGCCGGGACTCCCCCGCCCGGAGCCGCTGCGGCGGGTACCGTGGTCCCCGCGCTGACAGCGTCGCCTGCCGCCGCAGTCCAGCCGGCACCCGGTCCCGCAGAGCCCGCGGCGCCCAATATCGGCGACGCATTGGCTGCCGCCCTGGCCGCCTCGGATAACGCCGGGGCGAAGCGCCCCCGCGACCTCTGATCTCAATGCAAGGCACCCGGCTGGCGAGCCTGCTTGAAGGCCAAGTTCGAATGAGGCGCCTGGTGTTGGTGGTTGCCACTGTATCCGCGCTGGCCGGATGCGGCGCGGGAACCAGTACGACGAGCACATCCCAGACTCGAACCCTCGGCGGTTTTGCGATCGATGGGTACCTCGCCGACGCGGAGGTACGCTGCCTGGACGCTTCAGGTAAGACCGTCGCCAGTTCGAGAACGACCTCGGGCGGCGCTTGGATTCTTCGAACACGCGGCACCACAGCAAGTTGCCAGACGCTCGAGGTTTATGACGGCGTCGACGTCGGAACAAACTCACTTAGCGCGTCGGAGCGCAGCCAGCTACCGCTCGGTACGCGCTTTACTGCCTCGATCGCTCACCTCAACGCATCAACGCTCGGGAATACAGCGTTAATTGTCTCTCCACTCACCACGCTCATCCACGCCACACAGACACAGACCGGACAGCCCGCAGCAGCCGCGCGAAGCACAGTGCTCCTTGCCCTGGGCATCTCCGATGCGCTCGACCCCCTGCTTTTCAACCCCATCACCAACCAAAACCCAGGCGTATTCAGTGCTGGTGCAATGACGGCAGCGGTGATTCGTGAAACCAGTGCCGCCATTCTTGAGGCAGTCGCTGGCGTCGGTCAGCCGGTTTCGCTGGAACTGCGTCGCCAGGTTTACCAACGGGTGACGGACAGTGTCGCCGCGCTCATCATCTCGGGCGCGATCACGAGAAATACCCTGATCGCGGAACAACCAGCGCCGGACGGCCCGCTAGCAGGCATTGCACTTGCCGCGCTCGCCCGGTTACGCGCAGACGCGCCGGCCTTCAGTGCCCCAGTGGCCGCCGTCCAGCAGACTGGCAATGTTGCAACGATTGCTGCGCAGTACGCTGGCAGGGCGGCCTCGCAGGTGGCAGGTGTCGCTGACAGCGCCGACCTTTCGGTAATTGCCCGGCGAGCGGCATCGCTCAGCAATTCAAGTCAGTCTGATGTACAGCGACCACTCATTCTCGCCGCGCTTGCGAACGAGCCCGGACTTGACCTCCCCGCGCTCGCGGGGACAGTTCGCGCGGCGATCGCAAATCCACCCACGAACCTCACCATCACCAGGACCAATGGTCAGACTCAGTCGATCGAGCTGGTTACCACATTGAAGAACTATCTCCAGGTGGCGGGCGAACAGCTTCGCTTCTACACCACGGGGGATCTCACTGTGGGCCGTACGATGAGCGTCAGCGATTTCGAGCTCGGCAGCGCTCCGGCCTTGCCTGGGGCACTTAGCGCAGTTGCGCTGTCTTTTACCCAGCCGGAAACCTCAACGCTGCTCACCCCGGCTGCAGAGATCACCGCACAACTCGGTTTCCGGGTCGAGCGCGTCGACCCCACCGGAATCATGAGCATCCGGCTGGCTGCAATCGTAGATGGCGTGAAACTCAGTTGGTCAAACAACGGCTTGGTAGTGAGAACACCTGGTGAGTCTGTTCTATACGGTGCCGTCCGGATCGGATCAACCGCAGACGACACGCCGCTTACGCTCACAAACGTCAACAATCGCCTCGCGACGCTCGTGTCCACCGACAAAGGGTTGCTACGAATCGACATGGCGGCACTTCTTACTGCGCTTGGGCTGAACGCCGATTCAGTGCTACAGACTTACCTGAGCGACAGCACGCTGGTGGTCGAGGCGGTCATCTCGAATGTGGTTCTCGCTCGCGCGCAGAACGCCACGGTCCGAAAGCTCGGCGCGCTGTCAGTGTCGGTCGAGCGGGGCGCAGGCCAGCCCGCTTTGAGCGCATCTGGCGCTGGCCTTCGCGGAACGGTTACCGCCGGACGATAACGCGCCCTTACGCGTATCCCGCAGCGGACGATTGCTGTTCTCCGCCACCCGCGCTGTCCCCCGCTATGCCGCGCAGACAGGACCGCATCTGCTTCTTTTCAATAAAGCTGAGCGGCCTGACAAATCGTTCACGGCTCTGAAGCAGCAATTCGCGATCGACCTCCTGCGGGATTCCTGAACTCTGGGCGAGCGCCGCTCGAAGTTCGTCGCGGCTTTCTTCGCTCTGCGAACTCCACCAGCCTCGCACCACTTCCTCAATGGTGGCCTGTTCATCAGGGGTGTCAGACTGGCGGTGGGGAGCCGTATCAGTGCCATTCGAGTGAGGACGAAGTTCCGCAAGCTCATCAGCTCGTACAGCCAGCCGCCGGTCGGCCTGGGCGAGCAGCATGGCCCACTCGGGATCTTCTTCGCGCAGCAGCGAATAATCGAGTACTCCCTCGTCAGCCAGCATGACAATACTGATGCCGCGCAACTGTGCCTCATCGATGGCGGCAAGCAGTCGCTCGTCATCGCAGGCGATCAGCACCGTGTCACAGGCCTGACCATCCGTCAGGCGCCGCAGATCCTGCTCGAGGAGCTTCCAGGTTTCTTCACTTTCATCGGCCGTTCGAACGATCTGCTCATCAACCAGCTGGCCATCCGGACGATCGGTGTACCAGTAGAGCCTGCGCAGACTGAGATCGAGACCCGAGTTGACAGCCAGCCGGCCCAGAATCCGCAGAAGATATCGGCGAGACACCGGGGGCTCTGAGCCGGGCTCACAGTCGCGATCAACCAGCCACGCGGTGAAGCGATCATCAACAAGCGCGATACATGAGCTATGGCGAACGCTTCTTGTACGGCGGAACCCTGTTCCCCCGGAAGCAACATCTGAACGAAACGACGGCGACACTGCGGAACGGCTGGATTTCATCGGGGACACTTTTAAGTTTGTCGCGACACTCGATTCAGCGCTCTCTGAGCGCCTCGGACAGTGTCTTGACAACGGGCTTGGTGAGATATTTGAGGACTGTGTTGGAACCGGTTCGAATTTCGACGGTGGCAGTCATGCCCGGCTGAATCTCGAGATCTTCATTGGGCCGACCACTGAACCGTCGTCCGTCAGTGCGGACACGAACGCGATAATAAGGTTGTTCTCCCTGGCGAAGATCCTCTGTAAGTGTATCGGGGCTGATATAGGTCAGCTTACCCGGAAGATCTCCATAGATCGTGTAATCGTACGCGTCAATTTTCACTGTCGCCGAAAGACCCGGCTTGATAAAGGCAATATCTGCCGGCATCACGCGAGCCTCGATCAGCAGGTCATCTTCGAGCGGAACGATCTGCATGACCTCTTCGCCAGGGCGGATGACGCCTCCGCGCGTAGTGATCCGCACGTTCTTCACCACACCATGTAGCGGCGCCTTGAGCTCGGTTTGGTCAACCTGCGTGATGCGCTGCGCCATGGTTTGCTCAATCCCTGCAAGATCCTCGAGCGCCTTGCTGAGTTCGGCCTGCGCGTCCTGGAAGTAGCGGTTTCGCTTATTGGTGATCTGCGCGGAAATTTCGGCCACCTGGCGCTCAAGCCTCAGCACCTCGGTGCGACTGACATCTCCCGTCTTCAATAGCGGTTGCGTCATTTCCAGCTCGCGCTGAGCCAGGCCCACGAGCGTTTCCAGCGCGGTCACTTCCTCCTCAATGGCAGATTTGCGCTTGCGAAACAGAACCAGCTGGTTATCCCGGAACTGCGGGTAGTTGGCCAGCATGGGCGGAAACACCGGTTCGCCGCCAAACACTTCGGCACGCAGGCGCGCGACCGTCGCCGTGAGCCCCGCTGACTTGGCTCGTGCCTCCAGGTATGAGGCTTCGCTTCGCGCTTTTTCGAGACGAACCAGCACCTGCCCCCGTTCGACCGTATCGCCGTCTTTCACCAGCAACTGCTCGATCGTGCCGCCATCCTGAGACTGAATCACCTGTGAGCGCTGGCTGGCAATCACCTGCCCCGGAGCACGCGTGATCTGATCGATCACGGCAAAATCTGCCCAGACAAGGAACACAATCAGCGCGAACGCAGTGGTCCAGAGGGTAAGGCGCGAACGACGAAGATCGCGGGAAAGCACCCGGCGATCACGGCCCGGTTCACCGGATTCAAGAAACCAGAAGATCTTCATGCGGCAGCCTCCCCCGCATTCGATTTCTGCAGGCGCGCAAGCACCTGGTCACGAGGCCCGTCGAGCGCCACCTTGCCGCGGTCAAGCACGATCAGTCGATTGACGTGCGGCAGTAACGCGGGCTTGTGCGTGACCGCGACGACCGTGGATTCCGGTGGCAGTCCACCAAACAGGTGCTTCATCACCATGGCTTCAAGCGCCCCATCCATGGAGGCGGTCGGTTCATCAAGCAACATCAGCCGAGGCTGCATCAGGAGAAGACGGGTAAGCCCGACCAGCTGCCGCTGCCCGCCCGACAGACCCCGCCCTCCCTCGGTAATCTCGAGTTCAAGCCCTTTGGGGTGCCCCTGAATGACCCGATCGAGGCCAGTTGCCTGACAGGCTTTGAGAATCTGAGAATCGCTGGGCGCGGGGAGTCCAAGGGTGAGATTGTCGCGCAGCGTGCCGTTGAAGAGACGTACATCCTGTGGCAGGTAGCCCACGTGCTCGCGAACGAACTCTGGCGCGAGTTGGGTCATGTCGACGCCGTCGAGGAACACCGTACCTTGCCCGGGTTTAAAAAGCCCGGACATCAGTTTGATGAGGGTGGACTTGCCAGACCCGACCGCGCCCAGCACAGCAATGCGCTCCCCACCCTTCACCGACATTTCCGGGATTTCGATGACCGGGCGATCCCTCCCGTAGGCAAAGCGCACCTGATCAAGACGAATCTGACCAGCGCATGACTGCGGGACGACCAGCCGCACCGAGGGGTCACGATCACCCGGCATGGCCATGATCGCATCAAGCGATTTAAGCGCCACCTTCGCATGCTTCCACTGAACAATGAGGCCGGGAATCTGGGCCATCGGGCCAAGCGCACGGCCCGAAACGATGGAACAGGCGATCAGCCCGCCCATTGTCAGGTTGCCGGAAGCAATGGCATAAGCGCCGGCCGCGATCAGCAGAACATAACTGAGTTGCTGGATGGTCTGCGCCAGATTGGTTGACAGGGTGGAGAGCGTTCGCATGCGCAATTCGCTCTGCGCGATGGTAGCGGTCAGTGCTCTCCATTGATCGAGCATCTTCCATTCACCCGCCGCCGACTTGACCGATTCAATACCGTCAACGGCCTCGATGAGGAGCCCATTCTTGCGGTTGGATTCGTTCATGTGCTCGGCTGTGTGACGCTCGATGGGCTTTCGAAACACCATCCCCGCGCCAATCGCTACGGGCACCATCAGCAGGGGGATAAGCGAAACCGGCCCGGCGAGCATGGCGATGACAGCGACGAACAGGAAGGCAAACGGAACGTCCGCGAGAATGAAGAGCGTGGACGACGTCATGAAGTTCCGAACAGACTCGAAATGCCGAATCTGCGAGGCAAAGGTGCCAACGGTTCGCGGCCGGGCATCGAGGCGAATATCCAGGGCTTTGCCAAAAAAGATGGCAGAGAGCTCCTGGTCGATCAGTTTGCAGGCGCGATCAACCATCAGCGCCCTGACCTGTTTGAGAATCAGCTCAAGTGCGATGGCGATCAGTGCGCCGATGGTGAGGACCCAGAGCGTGGAATACCCCTTGGTCGGGACCACCCGGTCGTATACCTGCATGGAGTAAAGCGCAGCCACCAGACCAATGACGCTCACCACCGACGTGGCAAACACCGCTTCAAAGAACACGCGCCGATGGCGACGAATGGCAAAGGCGAACCACTCGGCAGCGGTTCGCTGCGGAGCGCCGGTCTCGCTGGGAACCGAAGCGACGGTTACCGGAAGATGCAACATCGCGCCCTCGCGGGCAGCCTCTGCCGTGAGGGTCATTGATACGCCGGCAGCGTCTTCAACCGCGAACGCGCCGCCACCCAGCGCCCCCCGGACGAGCAGCACGTTACTGCCGTCCCGGGAAATCCAGAGAGCGGGCATGTCGCTGCGGGTCGTGCGCTCGGGCGCGGCTTCCCGCCATTCGGCCAGGGGGAATCGGGCGAGCCAGCTTTCGCGCGCCCGCTCGAGCCGACCGAGCGCGGCCAACTCGACCCCATCTTCGGTTTTGTCGAGCATTGCGAAGCGGTGAGCAGGAACCGCTTGCCCCTGAAGCGCGGCGAGGCGCGACAGGAGTAGCGCGAGGGTGGGGTCTTCGCGGGTAGATTCGTCTGACATCAGGGTCCGAGTCGGGAAAGCGAGCGGGCGTCGATACGTCCGCTCAGCATGAGAAGGCGCAGGTGAGCCGCCTGAATGCCAGCTTCAAGGTCGGCAAGGGTATAGCGGGCCTGAGTGGTTTCACGCTGGGCATTGAGCACGTCAAGCCAGGTTTTACGGCCCACCTGATACTGGCGAAGATAGGAGGCGACGACCTCGTCGGTCGACGACGAGATGGCGCGAGAAGGCTCGAGTTGCAGGGTTTGGGCCTGCAGATCGAGCCATGCCGCGCGTACCTGCTGGGCGAGTTGTCGCTCATGGGCGATCACGGCTTCCTCGCTTGCTTCCACGCGCGACGCGGCGGCCTGCACAGCGGTGAGCGAGGAAAGGCCTGGGCCGGGCTTGAACTCCACGCCAAGGAAGGCGCGCGTCCGGTCAACACCGAACGGCAGCGTCCCCAGTTGCTGTCGTACAGCTGCGAATACGGTCGGGCGGGTGCCCGCGCGAGTGACATCGATCTGAGCCCGAGAGGCAATCACCAGGGCCTGTAGACGTCGCCGCTCCGCAGAAAAATCGATTGCTGCATCGAGCGCTTCGAGTTCGCTACCCGGGACGCCCGGAAGTCGCTCCGGTGCGCGTAACCCGCCAGACAGCGAAATGCCCGAAAGCTGCTCGAGACTGACCCGGGCGGTTTCCAGGGCGCGCTCAAATTGCAGGCGCTCAGCCAGCGCTTGCTGAAAACGGGCTGCGGCCAGGGTCTGGTCGGATTGCGGACTGACTTCGGCGCGAACCCGTCGGCGAATCATCTCGAGGAGCTTGCTGTGCTCGGCTTCGTTGCTCCGCGCGATTTCGATCCGCGCCTGCTGTCGAAGAAATTCATAAAACGATACGCCAACCGATAGCATGACCTGCTGTTCGGCCTCGATCACTGCAGCCGAGGCCGCCTCGCGGTTGGCGGTTGCGAGGTCGATCTGCCCTGGAATTCGGCCGCCCGTCCAGAGCGGCTGCTGGACCTGAACCGCGGCCGCCCGTGAACCGTCATCGGCTTGAACTTCGCTCGACACAGTTGGGAACCAGCCCCAGTTTGCGCCGTCGAGGTCGAAGCCGGCTGCCTGCAACTCGCCCTGCTTGGCGCGCACGCTGGGGTGAACCGAAACGGTGGCCTCGAGCAGCCGCGCAAGACTGACCGGGCCTGCCGACCCCATGCGGGCCAAGCGCCCAGGGGCCGCTCGAGCGGCCGCCCCCTCGGATAGTCCGGGCTGAGCCGTGCCCGAACCGGTCGCGGCACCCGCTGACGGTGCTTCCTGACCCTGGGCGGCGGATAACCAGGTCAGGCCCGCAAATAGGGCAACCCGCAGCAAACAGACGGAGGTCCAGGGCGAAACACGCGCGAGGAGGGGAAATCGCATGAACAACGATGCGGGCAAGGGTTTCTCTGTAGGGAGTAAATAGCGACGTAAGCTCAGGATTCTACGTGATACCGTTTCCAACTTTTCGTAATGAGGAAGTTCTCATGGCAAGCGCATTGCGCTGTTTCTGTGAACTGGGGGATCTGGCCGGTGCCGGCGCTTTACTTCGCGACACCCGCCAACATATTCATCGTCATCCCGAGCTGTCATACCGCGAGGAAGCCACTTCCTTGCTGGTCGCCGAGAAACTCTCCAGCTGGGGCTGGGATGTGACCGCCGGCGTTGGCGGGTTCGGCGTGGTGGCAAGCCTTCGGTCAGGATCGGGCGTACGGTCGATCGCGCTTCGCGCCGATATGGATGCCCTACCCATCCAGGAGCAGACAGACCGCCCCCACCACAGCACCGTACCGGGCGTCATGCACGCCTGCGGCCACGACGGCCACACCGCCATGCTGCTTGGTGCCGCGCAGCACCTCGCGGCAACACGTAACTTTTCAGGGACGGTACGGCTGTTCTTTCAGCCCGCAGAGGAGTCAGGCAAAGACAGCGGCGCAGAGCGCATGATCGCAGACGGATTGTTCGACCGCTTTCCGTGCGACGCGGTGTTCGGGCTTCACAACCACCCGGGCATGCCGGCTGGAACCTTTCTGTTCGGCACCGGCCCCTTCATGGCCGCGTGCGATACGGTCAGGATAACGATCCGCGGGCGCGGCGGGCACGCCGCGCGGCCCCATCAAACCGTCGACCCGGTACTGGTGGCAGGCAGCCTGGTGATGGCGCTTCAGAGCATTGTTTCGCGCAATATCGACCCTATGCATGCGGCCGTCGTCACGATCGGGGTGCTACAGGCAGGAACTGTTGCCAATGTCATCCCCGAGACTGCACGGCTCGAATTGAGTGTTCGCTCATTTGATCCGGCGGTACGCGATAGGCTCGAAGCACGGATTCGCGCATTGGTCACCAGCCACGCTGAGGGCTATGGCGCCGACGCCCTGATCGACTATGAGCGGGGATACCCGGTACTCGTCAACAGCGAGGCGGAGACGCAGTTTGCCAGGCAGGTGGCGATCGAACTGGTGGGTGAAGAGCGGGTTGTGATGCCGTTCCCGCCCGTCGCCGGCAGCGAGGATTTCGCCTATTTCCTGCAGCGCAAACCCGGGTGTTTTTTCAGAATCGGTAACGGCGAATCAAGCGCCATGCTTCACAATTCGCACTACGATTTCAATGACGAGATTCTCACCACCGGTGCAGCGTTCTGGGTTCGCCTGGTCGAGCGCTGGCTGTCCGACTGACAGACGGCGACCCGCCTGGCTATCGGCGAAAAGCCACCACCCAAATCACCCTCACGATCATTATCCCGGTCATCACCGCCAGGAGATCATCGGGCTCGGAGTACTGCCACGGGGCAAACGATTGAATCAGTTCAATCAGCAACCCCATCGCGATCAGCCCCATGACCAACCACCTGGGGCTGCCTGGATAGGCGATCAGCCCAAAAACGGTGAGACCGGCAAAGGTCAGAGAAATCTGCACTTTCCCCCAAAAGCCGGATAGGTCCATGTCACCGCCACCCGTAGGGGGAAGCGACAGGACCAGCACAATGAGACAGCAGCACCAGAAGGCTTGTCTAAGCATCTGAAAATTCTGGCACAGTATTTCGTTCTGCCAAAAGTGCAACCTCGCACCACAAGGAGACTGACCATGCGTATTGAAACCCTGGCCGTACACGCGGGCTATACGCCCGAGACCACCACCAAGGCGGTTGCGGTACCCATCTATCAGACCGTTGCCTACTCATTTGACAATGCGCAGCACGGCGCCGATCTGTTCGATCTGAAGGTTGCTGGCAACATTTACACACGGATCATGAATCCCACCCAGGACGTGCTCGAGAAACGCGTCGCGGCCCTGGAAGGCGGGATCGCCGCCCTCGCAGTTGCCTCGGGCATGGCGGCCATTACCTACGCCATTCAGACCATCGCCGAAGCGGGTGACAACATCGTGTCAGCGAGCACGCTCTATGGCGGCACCTACAACCTGTTGGCTCACACGCTGCCGCAGATGGGCATTCAGACGCGCTTCGCCGATCCGAGGAAACCGGAAACCTTTGAAGCGTTGATCGACTCCCGGACCAAGGCGGTGTTCTGCGAGTCGGTGGGCAATCCTCTTGGAAACGTCACCGACTTCGAGAAACTGGCAGCCATCGCGCATCGGCACGGCGTGCCGCTGATCGTCGACAACACAGTTCCCAGCCCCTATCTGTGCCGCCCGTTCGAGCATGGCGCCGATATCGTCGTGCACTCGCTTACCAAGTATCTGGGCGGACACGGTAACAGCGTGGGCGGCGCGATTATTGATTCGGGCAAATTCCCGTGGGCCGAGCACAAGCAGCGGTTCCCCCGCTTGAACGAACCTGATGTCTCCTACCACGGCGTGGTGTACACCGAAGCACTGGGGCCGGCCGCCTACATCGGGCGCGCGCGGGTGGTGCCGCTTCGCAACATGGGTGCGGCCATTTCGCCGATGAACGCCTTCCTCATTCTCCAGGGCATTGAAACGCTCGCCCTCCGTATGGATCGAATCTGTGCCAATGCGTCCGCCATTGCAGCGCACCTCAAGAAACATCCGCGGGTGGCCTGGGTCAACTATGCGGGCCTGTCCGATCACCCCGAGCACGGACTGGTTCAGAAATACATGGGCGGAAAAGCCTCGGGCATCATTTCGTTCGGGCTGCGCAGCAAAGACACCGACCCGCGCGCGGCGGGTGCACGCTTCCTCGATTCGCTGAAACTGTTCACGCGGCTGGTTAACATCGGTGATGCGAAGTCGCTCGCCACACACCCGGCATCAACCACGCATCGACAACTGAGCGCAGAGGAAATGGGCAAGGCCGGCGTGAGCGAAGACCTGGTTCGTTTGTCGGTAGGCATTGAGCATATCGATGATCTGCTCGCCGATCTGGAGCAGGCGCTGGCTGCCAGCTGAGGCGAAGGAAACCCGCGACGGAATGATCAAGCTGCTGGCGGGCCGCCCGGCCATGGGGGCTCTGCCAGCACCTGCCTGCGATCAGGGTGTGCTCGCCTCAATCACGACTAGTAAGGCGCCCTGCTGAACCTGTCCGCCGGCGGTCACGTCAACCCGGCGGAGCCGGCCTGTGAGGGGGGCGAGCACTTGGTGCTCGATCTTCATGGCCTCGAGCGTGACCAGGACTGCGCCCTCTGCAACAGAATCACCGGCTGCATGCAGCACCCGGGAGATCCGCGCATTCATCGGTGATCGGACCTCGCCGCTCGAGGTGCGCGGATCGGCGGCCGCCGAGGCAATCACGGCGGGTTCCAGGCTGCGGTTGCGTACGCAAAGCGTGAGCTGGTCGCTTGCAAGCCAGAGCTCGCCTCGCCCGCGCCACCAGCGAAGGCGCACAAACTGATCGCCCACCTGAATGTGGGTATCGTGAGGGTCCGCGCGGAGAATCATGCAATCGAGCGGCATCGCCCCCAAAATCACTCTGAAGCGCCCGGCTGAATGTCGCTCGACCCGATACGCCGTCCGGCGACCATCCGCCTCCAGCAGTAACGGAACGGGCAGCTGAGGCAAGAGTCTTGCCCCGGACAGGTCCCCGGGCGCAAGCCGAAGCAGACACGCAGCCGCCGCGAGGAGCGACGCGCTGGCAGCATCGTGAACCGACAAGAGCTCGGCGGCGTGAGCCTCAACAAAGCTTGTGTCCGCATCGCCCGCCACAAACACTGGATGCTCCAGGCAGCGAATGAGAAAGTCGCGATTGGTGACCACGCCGAACGCTTGCAGCTGAGCGAGCGCGATCAACATTTTGCGACGCGCGGATTCGCGATCAGGCCCGTGGGCCACCAGCTTCGCGATCATCGAATCATATCGAGGCGAAATCTGCGCGCCATCGTGGAGGGCATGCTCCACGCGAACACCCGACGGAGGCCGCCAGCGCAACAGTTCGCCTGACTGCGGGAGGAACGCGCGAGCGGGGTCCTCTGCACACAACCGAACTTCAATGGCATGTCCCCTGGGTGGCAACGCGCCGAGATCCGGATCTGATGCGAGCCGAACGCCTGCGGCGATACGAAACTGCCACTGCACCAGGTCGACCCCATGGACAGCTTCTGTCACGGGATGCTCCACCTGAAGGCGTGTGTTCATTTCCATGAACAGGAGTCGTCCATCGGGTGCGAGCAGATATTCGAGGGTTCCCGCTCCTTCATAGCCCAGCAGACGGATGGCCTCCGAAGCAGCCATGCCGGCTTCGCGGCGGCGGGCCTCGTCCATTGCGGGGCATGGCGACTCTTCGATCAGCTTCTGATGCCGGCGCTGCACCGAACAGTCGCGCTCGCCAAGGCTGACCACATTGCCGTAGGAGTCGGCAAGAATCTGAATCTCGACATGCCGTGCCTGATCGACCGCCTGCTCAAGCACCACTGCCGCGCTGCCGAAGGCCGCAAGCGCCTCGGTACGAGCCACGGACAGCGCCACCTCAAAGTCGGTCAATCGCTCGACTCGGCGCATGCCTCGACCCCCTCCCCCCGCGCATGCCTTGATCATGAGTGGCACCCCGATTCGGGCCGCTTCCTGCCTCAGGGTGAGATCGGATTGGTCGTCACCGTCGTAGCCCGGGATCACGGGTAGCCCGAGCGAGGCCATGGCACGCCGGGCTGCGGCTTTGTCACCCATCAGGCGGATAGCGGCTGGCGAAGGACCGACGAAGCAAAGGCCCGCATCGATGCAGCGCTGGGCGAACTCGGCATTTTCGGACAGGAACCCATAGCCCGGGTGAATCGCCTGCGCCCCCGCGCGAAGCGCCGCCGCGACCAGGGCATGGGCGTCCAGATAGCCCTGCTCCGAATCGATCTGGATCGCGTGGTCGGCTTGTCCCACATGCGGAGCGGCAGCGTCGTCGGCCGTGTAGACCGCTACCGTGTACAACCCCAGCTCCCTGGCGGCGCGGATGATGCGAAGCGCGATCTCACCGCGGTTGGCCACCAATACCCGGGTGAATCGTCTGTCAGGTGCTGAAGCAGGCTGCGGGCTCACGACCGCGCCACCGAAAATTGAATCGGCCTGAGTGATCGCCCTTCGGCCTCGGCCACGATGGCAAGCACGAACGCGAGCACATCGCGCGTATCCCGGGGATCGATCACCCCATCATCGAGCAACAAGGCGCTGGTGGCAAAGACACTGGTTTGCGATTCAAAGCGTTCCATGATGGCCTGGCTCATCGCATCGAGTCGCTCAGTGTCGACCTGACCCTTCCGGCGCATGGCGGCTTCGGTCACGATTCGCATGGTGCCCGCTGCCTGTTCGGCGCCCATCACCGCAGTGCGCGCGCAGGGCCAGCTGAAATGAAATCGTGGCGCGAAGCCCCGCCCGCACATCCCGTAGTTGCCGGCGCCAAACGAGGCGCCACAGGTAATCGTGATCTGTGGCACGGTTGCATTGGCAACCGCCTGCACCATTCGCGACCCGTGCTTGACGATGCCCGCCTGCTCCACCTGACGGCCCACCATGAAACCAGTGGTGTTCACAAGGTAGATGAGGGGGGTGCCGCTCTGGCAGCAGACCTGAATGAAATGAGCAGCCTTGGACGCGCCCGCTTCATCGATCGGGCCGTTGTTGGTGATGATTCCGATCGCCGTCCCGTTCAGCCTCGCATGGCCGCAAACGGTCGCTGCGCCGTAGCGTTCACTGAACGGCAGGAATTCCGAGCCGTCCACGATCCGCGCGATCACCTCCCGCATGTCCACTGGCCGGCGGCCATCCGCCGGAATGATGCCAAGCAAATCCTCGGCGCTGTAGCGGGGAGGGTCCACCGGCAGCGCAGCCGATACGGCGGGCATCGCTACCGGGCTGCGCGCCGCACCATCGCGATCTGGCGGGCGGAAGGTATCCGGGAGGGTAGCGACCACCTCGCGCGCAATTCGGATCGCATCGCGATCATCTTCGGCAAGATGGTCGCCAAGCCCCGACACGGTGGTGTGCATGAGCGCACCGCCAAGGTCTTCTTCGGTGGCAATCTCGCCGGTAGCCGCCCGCAACAGTGGCGGTCCTGCCAGAAACACGCGGCTGCGATCGCGAACCAGAATGATGACGTCAGACAGGCCGGTCTGATACGCCCCGCCCGCAGTCGATGACCCATGCGTGACCGTAATCACTGGCAGTCCTGCCGCAGAAAGTCGGGCCAGGTTACGAAACAATTCCCCGCCGCGGACAAAATCTTCTACACGGTAGTCGAGCAGATTTGCGCCAGCGCTTTCAAGGAGCTGCACATAAGGCAGCCGGTTTTCGAGGGCAATGGACTGAAGCCGCAAGAGCTTGTCCAGCCCAACCGGCTGAAGCGCCCCAGCGTCGATGCCCGCGTCCGACGCCACCACCATGCAGCGGACACCGGACACCGTTCCGATCCCGGCGATCAGCCCCGCACCAGCCACCGATCGCTCGGGGTCGGGTTTGTCACGGCAATAGCCTGCAAGGGTGCAGAGCTCCAAGAACGCGGCGCCCGGATCGAGAAGCAGCCCCACCCGTTCGCGCGGAAGGAGCTGCCCCCGCTGCGTGAACCGTTCTCTGGAGGCGGCCGAGCGATCATGTGTTCGCTTCTCGATCGAACGGACCCGCTCGAGAAGCGCCAGTGTTGCGCGGGCATCCGCCGCAAACTGCGCGGACGACACAGCCAGTGTGGAGGTGAGAAGCGTCATGCCCCGCCTGACTGTCCCGCGCTCGATCCGCGTCGGCGAGGTTTATTCGACCACGGCGCCGGAGGCTTTGATCACAGGTGTCCAGCGCTCGATTTCCGCCTTGAGCATGGCCGTCATCTGCTCGGGGCCCTGCCCCATGATGACGTAGCCCAATTCAGTCATGCGCTTGACGAACTCGGGCGAGCGCGTGCCCTTGATGGCCTCAGCGCTGATTTTGGCGATCACGTCAGGCGGTGTTCCCGCAGGCGCTGCCAGACCGAACCATACGCCAGCCTCGTAGGCGTTCACGCCCGCCTCCGCAATGGTGGGCAGGTCGGGCAAGGCAGGGTCACGCTTGGCCCCGGTCGTGGCCAGCGCGCGCAGTTTGCCGGAGCGGATATGCGGCAGCGCCGACGGGATGTTGTCAAACATCACCTGCACCTGCCCGCCAAGCAGATCGGTGATCGCCGGCGCACTACCCTTGTAAGGTACGTGGATCATCCGAGTGCCCGTCAGGTGCATGAACATTTCACCCGACATATGAATACTGGTTCCGGAACCGCTGGAGGCGAAGGTCACCTTTCCAGGGTTGGACTTGAGGAGAGCGAGAAGTTCAGCGACGCTCGCAGCCTTCACCGATGGATGTGTAACCAGCACATTGGAGAGCGACACCAGGGCCGCCACCGAAGTGAGGTCTTTATTGGGATCAAAAGGCATCTTGCGATAAAGCACCGGATTGATGCCGTTGATACCGCTGGTTGTCATGAGCAGGGTGTAGCCATCGGGGGCAGAACGGGCCACCTCTACGCCACCGATATTGCCGCCTGCACCGGGTTTATTCTCCACGCTTACCGGCTGGCCAATGGTCTTGCTGAGTTCAGCTGCGATCGCCCGCGAGGCGATATCCACGGCGCCGCCGGGCGGGAAAGGACAGACCAGCCGAATCGGTTTGGTGGGAAAGGTCTGCGCCTGAGCGGCTACGGCGGTGGCTGAAAACAGCGCGCAGGCAAGAAGACGGAACCAGGCCATGGGTGATCACTCCAGTTCGTGGGTAGGCCTCGATCATAAATAATCTGATCGCGATTGAATAACCAGCGCCCGCCGGGTGAGGGAATCCCAGCGCCGCTCGCTGGGTTCGACTACAGTCTCGCCTGCGCCAGCCCCCCGCAGAGGTCGGTGGGCTTGTCCCCTGTCTCCATACCCTCCTTCACTCGGTCGTTGTTTTCCATGCGTTGCCGCAGGACCTTACTGCTAGCAGGCGTCGCCGTGACGCTGACCGGATGCGCGGGCTTAAGCCCTGTTGAGGCGCCCCCCGTACCGGCGCGTCCTGCCCCACCCGCCGCGTGGCAGGCGCCGGTCGCGCATGGTGGCTCGGTCTCCGAGCTCTCAGCCTGGTGGGCCCAGGTGGGCGATGACACGCTGCCCGAACTGATCGCGCTCGCGCAGGCGGCCAGCCCTTCGCTCTCCGCAGCGCAGACACAGCTCGAGCGGGCGAGAGCCGAACTGTCCGCGGGCCAGGCTGCGCTCGGCCCGACGGTCGACGCTTCCGCAAACGCAAACCGGGGTAATACCCAATACCCTTTGCCACTATCGCGGACCGCCGGGGCGTCCCTCGCAGCAAGTTGGGAGGCCGACCTGTTCGGTCGCAATCGATTCGCCGCGCAGGCCGCACAGGCTCGCGCTGACGGCGCCGAGATAATTCCCTAAATGGAATGAGTCGGCTGTGGGTTGGATTCCCGATAAGACCCGCTTCATTGGGTTAT
>JALREG010000328.1 GCA_023253905.1 Burkholderiaceae bacterium | reverse complement strand
TACGGAGACCTGCTGATCGAACTTGAATCGACGCGGGCCGCCAGTACGGTTGCCAACTTCGTTCAGTATGTGAAGAGCGGCTTCTACAACAACACGATTTTTCACCGCGTAATCGACGGCTTCATGATCCAGGGGGGCGGCTATACGGTCGACTCTACCGGTCAGATCTCCTACAAGGCCCCCACGCAGGCAAAGATCGATTTGCAAAGCACCTCCGTGACCGGGCTCAGCAACACGTTCGGAACCATCGCCATGGCGCGCACGGGCGATCCGAACAGCGCGACCAGCCAGTTTTTCATCAATGTTGCAGACAACCTTTTTCTGGATGCCAACCGGGCGACTGACGGTAACGGCTACGCGGTGTTCGGACGAGTGATCGATGGCTATCCAACGGTCGACATTCTGAGCACCGTCCCGGTCCGCGCGGGCAGCGGCGGCGAAGTGAGCAGCCCGACCGTCACGATAGGGATCGTCGGCAGTTACTACGATCCGAAACCGCCAGGCGGGGAAGTGCTAATCACCGGCAGTCCGGTTCAAGGCCAGACGCTCACCGCGCAACACACGCTCACCGATCCCGATGGGTTTTCCGCCAGCAGTCTGGTTGGCTGGGTGTGGCGTGCCGATGGCATACCGGTCAGCGCGATCTCGCCCTCGCCCTCCTTTCAACTCACCCAGGCCCATGTCGGGAAGGTGATCTCTGTTGAGGCCGTCTACCGCGACAGTGCAGGTAACATCGGCTACGTTCCGAGCGCGCCCACGGCTGAAGTCGGCCTGCTTACAGAAGTGCCGGCAACCTTCGCGCCGGGCGCAGCCAACGCTGGGGCAACGGGCGCCCGCGCGGCGGCTCTCACCGGCATCACTTACCACTGGAAGAGCCACGCACTGCTTGACGATGTTCAGGTGAGCGCGCAGGCCCAAACCGTCACGTCAACCCAGGCTCCGGCCGCGCCGGTCGCCACCAGCGGGATCGATGGCCGCTGGTGGCTCGATGGGCTCGACTTTGATGGGCTCTTACGTGTGAGCGCCAGCCGTGAGGCGGGCGCTGGTGAAGTCGCACGCGCAGTCAGTGCGGCCGATGCGCTGGCTGCACTCAAGCTCGCGAACGGGCGCACGCCCAATCCGTTCATGGGCGACGGCTCGCAGGATGCAATGCCGGTCTCGCCCTATCAGGTGCTGGCTGCGGACATGGATCGCGATGGGAAGGTCACGCGAACGGATGCCGATGCCATTCTTAAGCTCGCGCTCGGCGTGAACGATGCACCGGCCTCTGTCTGGCGCTTTGCGGGCGAATCCGAGGCGCTTTGGAATGCCGCGACAGGTTCGGTGTACACGCGTCATGCCGTTACATCCACCGATGCCGCGGTCAGTGCCCGCGCGGGTCAGTCAGCAGCAGTGAATCTGGTGGGCGTGCTCGCCGGCGATGTCGATGGCAGCTGGACCCCCGGTGACGTCGAGCCGCTACCTGATCGCGCTTACGATCAGTTGCCGACCGACTACTTTCGATCGCTGGGCCTGGCGCCTGAGGCGCTCGCTCAGTGGGGTCTGACGCAGGGTTGAGTCTCACGGGGCCGCCCGCGCCCTTCAGAGCATCAGACCGCGTGGCCTGCGGCATGCCCCTCCGATGTGGCCGCATACAGCGAACGCGCTGCCTGGGCATCCCCGACCCTGTGAAACACGATGCCGCGCTCGGCAAGTTCAAGCGCGAGCGCAACCTCGGGCGCTCGAGGCGTGGACCATGCGAGAAACGCCAGGTCACGCACCAGCGTCTGCTCTCCGTTGTAGACGTTAACGCAGACCAGCTCGGCCGCACTTTCCACCCGCTCGCTCCACACGGGCTCGGACAGGGTAATCACACCAATGCGCTTTTCATTCAACCGCCGCAAGATTCCCTGGCGGACGACCATCGGCAGGTCCTGCGCCACCGTATCGCGCGGCGTGACAATCACAACCCGATCAAAAACCGAGTGCAGATACTCGGCGGCCGCATAGGTACCCTCACCATGGTCCATGTCAAAGATAACGGCGGAGCCTGGCTGCCGCGCGCCGTGGCGCAGCACCTCGCGCATGGCGCTTCGCAGATCGGGCACCAGCCCGGAATCGCGGATATCGTCCGGCAGCCAGAGCGGGGGAACCATGTCGGCCCCCGTTGCGAGGATCACCCCATCGGGTTCGTAAGCAAGGACGTCAGCCAGTTGCGCGTCGCGGCGCATGACGAACTCGCATCCGTATCGAAGCGCTGCCGCATGTTGGTAGTCATACACACTGCTCACTGACTCGCCACCTGGTAACCGAGCACGCAGGCGCAGCTTGCCGCCCACCTCATCGCCGCGGGTGAGAACCGTCACACGATGACCACGTGCCGCCGCAATCCAGGCCGATTCCAGGCCCGCTGGGCCTGCGCCGACGATGACTACACGCCGGGCATGTTCGGCACGCACCGGCCGGTAGTCGACTTCATCTGCGAGACCCACCCGAGGATTGTTGTCGCAGCCAATTGGCAGGCGCTGCTGGGAAATCCGTTCCCAGCAGGTGTTGCATGACACGCAGTAGCGAATGTCGTGGGCACGCCCCGCTTGCGCCTTGTTCGCCCAGGCGGGATCAGCGATGAGCGCGCGACCAATACCCACCATCGCCGCCGTGCCGTCAGCCACGATCGCATCAGCCTCCGCCGGATCGGTGATCCGGCCGACCGCGATCACCGGGACCTCGGGAATGGCCTGTGCGAGCTCGCGAATGGTCGATCGGTACGTCACGCGCTCGGTGTAGCCATCGGGTACATGTCGCTCGAGCGTCCGAGAGTGGCTTCCCCAGCAGAAAGAAACGTAATCAACCTGGCCGCCCGAGGTGAGCCGTCGAGCAACCGCGGCGGCGTAAGCGGGATCGATGCTGCCCGGGAGCCAGTCGTTTCCTGGAAGTTTCAAACCCAGAATGAAGTCGCCGCCACAGTTGGCACGAATCGCATCGATCAGTTCGCGCAGCAGCCGGGTCCGACCTTCAAGATCTCCGCCGTAGTCATCGGTGCGGCGATTCGACCAGGGCGAGAGCGTTTGATGAAAAAAATGCCCATGCCCCGCGGAAATCTCAAGACCGCTCCAGCCACAGCGCTTGAGCCTCGCAGCCGCCTTGGCGTATTCATCGAGAAGCGGCGCGATTTCGCTACGCAGCAGGGCACGCGGCATGGACCAGCTGAGATCGTCGGGCAGCACCGACATGCCAATGCCATCAAAGCTGCGACCCGGCTGATTGCGGGCACGACCCCGTTCCAGAAGCTGCCCGATCAGCCGGCAGTCTTCAGATTCAACGGCATGAGCGAGCCGGCTGAGGCCATCGAGATCCGTGTCGTTCCAGGCGTCGGCGCGCGTGGCCAGATGATGATGACGCGCCATGCTGATGGGTTCGGTGACCAGCATTGCTGCGCCGCCACGAGCCCGGCTCGCACAATAGTTGAGAAGCGTCGGCCCCACCTTGGCATCGCGGTTCGAAAAGGTGGTCATCGACAGATGGACGATGCGGTTCCGCAGACGCTTACCAGCCAGCGTCAGCGGCGCGAGCATCGACGGATAGGCAGGCTCCGGCGTGCCAGCCCCAGGCGTGGGTGCGGCTGCAAGAATCGGGATCGCGACAGGGATAGCGGTCACGTTATGATGGCTCGGGAAAAGACTGCCAAAAAAGGCTGTCAGATACTCGCCCGAATCCCTCACTCGTTCAAGCGCCACACGATGCCTTCCGTCTCGATCTCTACCCCTCACGCAGACCTCGTTGTCGCAGGCGCAGGCGCCGCCGGCATGATGGCCGCGCTGGTGGCCGCACATCACGGGGCGTCCGTGCTGCTTCTGGAACGCGACCCAGGCGGTCCCTCCAACCTGATGGTAAGCGGCGGCCTGTTCCCCGGAGCGGGCACGCGCTACCAGGCCGAGGCGGGTATCGCCGACGATCCCGACCGCTTTGCTGGCGACGCCCATGCGAAGGCGGGCGGTGCAGTCGATCCGCCAGTGCTCGCTGCAATCGCCGCGCAAAGCGCGCCTGCGGTGCACTTCCTCGCTGACGTCGCGGGTCTGCCCATCAAGTTGCTGGCTGGTCTCTCAGTGCCAGGGCACAGCGCTGTGCGCCTGCACGCCACCCCAGCCGAAAGCGGGCGCGAACTGCACGCACTGCTACGCGGCGCTGTGAGCGCCTGTTCGCTGATTCAATGCGTTGATGATGCCGAGGCGATCGAGCTTCTCACCGAAGTCGATCCATCGTCAGCGGGCGACGCGCCCAGGATCCGCGGACTCAGAGCGAGCGTCCACGGCCAGCACCACGATTTCGCTGCACCTGCGGTATTGCTTGCGACCGGAGGTTTCGCTGCGAACCCCGAACTCCTTGCCGAATACCTCCCGGAAATGAAGGGCGCGCTCCATATCGGCGCCGGCGCCAACGACGGCCGCGCGGTCAACCTGGGGCGCGCGCTCGGCGCCGATCTCGGCTTCATGCAGGGCTATCAGGGCCAGGGTCACGTGAACCCGCCCGAGGGCCGCACGCGCCTGGGCATGTCACTACCTCCTCTGGGCGCGTTTCTCGTCAACCGCGACGGCCGACGGTTTGTGTCAGAGGACATCGGCCCGTCTGAGCTTGCAGCCTTCGTGCTGGCGCAACCTGGCGGCGTTGCGCTCGAGGTGTTCGACGCCCGTATTCACGCATCGGCGAGCACCCAGGGCCCTTATCGGGAAGCGTTCGAGGCCGGGAAGATTCATATCGCGCAAAGCCCGGCCGACCTCGCTCACCATTTCAACATCCCCCGACAGTCGTTCGAGGACACCTTCGCACGCTTTATTGCAGCCGTGGCAAGCGGTCATGACGCCGAGTGGGGGCGTCAACGTTTCGGCCCAGCCCTCGCGCCCCCGCTCTACGGTGCCTGGGTGACCGGGGCCCTTGCGCACACGCAGGGTGGCCTTCGGGTCGATGCAAATGCGAGAGTACTGCGCAGTGACGGCAGTGTGATCAAGGGGCTGTATGCGGCGGGGGGTGCGGCCGCGTCCATCTCCGGGGTGGGCGGGGCCGGTTATCTGCCGGGAAACGGTCTGGCGCAATCATTCGGGCTTGCCATGCTAGCCAGCCAGCATGTGGCGGCTCGGGCTGTCAAAGCCTCGCTGCGCGCCCGTGCACAATAAGGGCGCACGCGACGTATTGGCCGCCGCACCCGACCGCTTCACGCCCGCTACTGCTCGGCCTTCGCCCCCGAAATCTCGACCGCACGTTTGAACTTCGCGAGTTCACGCTTGTGAAACGCAGCCGTGTCGACAGGCCCGAGGCCTGACGGCGTGGCACCCATCTTCGCCAACCGCTCCTGCACTTCCGGCGCTTCGAGCGATTTTTTCACCTCGGCTGCCATACGGTTGATGATCGCGGTCGGCGTGCCTGCCGGTGCGAACAGGATCACCCATGCCGCCGCATCAAATCCCGGATAGGTTTCTGAGAGCGCCGGCACATTCGGGAGCGCATCGCTGCGACGCTCCGAGGTCACAGCGAGCGGACGAATCGTTCCCGCCGCCAGATGCCCAGGCAGCGACGGGAGCCCCTCGACCGCAACCTGCACATCACCGGCAATGACCGCCTGCACTGCGGGCGATCCACCGCGAAATGGGATATGCGTCATGTCGAGTTTCGCTTCGGCGCGAATCAGTTCCATCACAAGATGCGAGGTGCTGCCCTGCCCGGACGATGCGAAATTGACCCGACCCTGCTGACCTTTCACCCAGGCTGCAAATTCGGCAACCGTGGTCACCGGAATTTTGGGGTTCACCACCATCACCTGCGGAAAACTGACCAGTACGGTCACCGCGACGAAGTCCTTCTCCGCATCGTAAGGCAGCGACTTGAATAGCCATGGGTTGATCGCCATGGTGCCGGGCGAACCGACCAGGAAGGTCTCACCATCGGGCCGCGCGCGCGCGGCGACTTCGGTGCCGATGTTGCCGTTGGCGCCGGGCCGGTTGTCGACCACGGCCTGGCCACCGTGGCGTTCCTGCAGGCCGGTGGCGAGCAGCCGGGCCAGACCGTCGACCGGACCACCCGGCGGGAAGGGGGCGACCAGGCGCCAGTTGCCGGGCAGCGTCTGCGCGGCCAGCGGGGCGGCTGCGGCGGTGGCTG
>JALREG010000202.1 GCA_023253905.1 Burkholderiaceae bacterium | reverse complement strand
GTACATTGAAATCAATGACGACAGGTGCGTCGTTGATGGCATTTGCTTCTTTAATAATCTTGTCGACATCGCTCTTTGAATCGCAACGTAGACCAACACAACCCATCGCTTCCGCTAGTTTTGCAAAATCAGGGATGCGCTTGGAGTGAAGATCGGTATTGGAATAGCGCTCCTGATAGAACAAAGTCTGCCATTGGCGCACCATTCCAAGGCTCTCGTTATTGATAACAGCAACTTTGATAGGAATGTTGTTGAGCGCACATGTAACCAATTCTTGATTGGTCATCTGGAAGCAACCATCGCCATCAATTGCCCAAACCGGAGTATCGGGTGCCCCAACTTTGGCGCCCATTGCTGCAGGAACTGCGTAACCCATCGTTCCGAGTCCACCAGAGTTCAACCAAGTACGAGGTTTCTCATACTTAACGAATTGCGATGCCCACATCTGGTGTTGGCCAACACCTGCAACATAAATTCCATCAGGTCCTGTGAGCGTTCCGATTCTTTCGATGACGTATTGCGGTGAGAGCGAACCATCCGAGGGTTCGTTATAGCCAAGTGGATACTTCTCGCGAAGTGATCCCATTTGGCGCCACCAGGTAGCCCCCAAGCACCCCTAACGCAGAAAAAAGCGCAGCGAGAAGCGGCATGCAGATCACGGCGGCGAGGTAGCGTGGTGCGAGCACGCGCGCAACCGGGTCGACCGCCATCATTTCCATGGCATCAATCTGCTCGCCCGCCTTCATCAGGCCGACCTCGGCCGTGAGCGACGTGCCCGCGCGGCCCGCGAACAGAAGTGCCGTGACCACCGGGCCGAGTTCGCGTACGAGAGAGAGCGTGACCAGCAGCCCAAGTGCCTCTTCCGAGCCATAGCGCCTGAGGGTGTAATAGCCCTGCAGTCCCAGGACAAAACCGATGAGAAGACCCGACACCAGGATGATAGAAAGCGAGTAGTTCCCGATGAAGTGGATCTGATCGATGATCAGCCGCGGACGGCGCAGTGATTCGAGGGATAGAAACGAAAGCCGCAAAAAGAAACGGGTGGCCTCGCCGGTGGCCACTACCCGCCCGCCCAGCCAGTTGAGTGTGCGAGAGACAGCACCGGCAGGGTTCATGACGGCAGCCCCAGGTCATCGGCGAGCGTTCGCCGGGTGGCGTGGTGAAACGCCACCGGTCCATCGATATCGCCATCAAGAAACTGCCGGACATTCGGGTCGTCGGACTCGCGCATGGCCTGCGGTACGCCGTGGGCAGCAATGCGACCCTGCGCAAGCAGGTACACATAATCGGCAATGGCAAAGGTGTCCTTGATGTCATGGGACACCAGAATGGAGGCACAGCCGAGCGAGTCGGTGAGGCGCCGGATGAGCTGAGCGACCGTCGAGAGCGAAATCGGGTCAAGACCGGCAAAGGGCTCGTCGTACATGATGAGCGGGGGATCGAGCGCAATGGCCCGTGCGAGCGCCACCCTGCGCGCCATACCACCCGACAGCTGGCTGGTGCGGTAATGGGAAACGCCTCGCAGCCCCACCGCATTCAGCTTGAGAAGCACCAGGTCGCGGATCATTTCCTCGGAAAGCGGGGTGTGCTCCCGGAGGGGAAAGGCGACGTTGTCAAACACCGACAGATCGGTAAAGAGCGCACCGAACTGATAGAGCATGCCCATGCGGCGACGTACTGCGTAAAGCCCGTCGCGATCAAGTTGCCCGATCTCATGCCCCTCGAACCGGACCCGTCCTTCCTGGGCGCGCAGGAGACCACCGATCAGGCGAAGAATCGTGGTTTTGCCGGAACCCGAGCCACCGACGAGCGCAACAATGCTGCCACGACGAACCGACAGGCTGACGTCGTGCAGGATCGGGCGATCGCGGTAACCGAAGCGAACGTTGTCGAGCCGCAGAAGCTCGGTATCAGACACAGTGGAAGCGGTATTTGTAGCGGAACCGTATATTGTATCGCGGCAGAGGGAAGACGCCCTCAACAAGGGGATTGGAGGCTGGCCCGGCCCGGTTCAGGCAAAAGCCCGCTCGTTCATTTTCACTTCCGTGGCGGCGATCCGGTCACGTCGACCCGACAGTACCACCACGTCGCCCGTCTCGAGCGACAGCGACAGCGGCGGGTCAAGCGTGCGTGTTTGCGCTCGGACCACCGCCGTGGCTCGAACCCCCTCCTCGAGCATCGCACCAAGAGCGCTGCCAGCCGCCAGCGTGTTCGCAAGCACCGGCACTGCGCGCAGATGCAGGTGGTCCGACTCCACTTCGTCGGCTTCGCGGTCGTCGGCACCATGGAAAAACCCCTGCAGGAGCGCGTAGCGCCCTTCACGGACCGCACGCATTCGACGACGAACACGGGCCATCGGGACGCCGGCGAGCGCCATCGCATGGGAGGCAATCATCAGGCTGCCTTCGGCAATTTCCGGGATCACCTCGGTGGCACCGGCATCACGCAGCCGCGCGATATCGGCCTCGTTAGCGGTACGGGCAATTACTGGCAGTTGGGGGGCGAGCTGCCGGATGGTGTTGAGAAGCTTCAATGCCTGCGGCAGATCATCGAAGGTGATGGCAAGTGCACGGGCGCGGTGAATGCCCGCCGCCTGGAGAAGCGCCGGGCGGCTTGCGTCCCCAAAAACCACCGACTCGCCCGCCTCGGCCGCTTCGCGCACTCGGTCGGGATCGGTATCGAGTGCGACATAGGACACCTGCTCGGCCTCGAGCACATGCGCGAGGCTTTGCCCGCAGCGCCCAAAGCCGCAGACAATCACATGGTCGTGCCGACCCACGCTATGGCTCGCCACGCGCTGGACCTCAAGCGAACGAAGCAGCCACTCCTCGCTCGATGCACGAAGCGCGATCCGGTTGGCCTGCGAGATGAGGAGCGGACTCGCAAGAAGTGACAGCAGAATCGCGGCAAGGAGCGGCTGCATCGCTGCGTTCTCGAACAGACCGCCCTTGGAGGCCTGCGTCAGCAGCACAAAAGCAAACTCACCAGTTTGCGCGAGCCAGAGCCCGCAGCGAATCGCCACCCCCGCCGAGGCGCCGAATGCGCGGACCAGCGCCGCCACAATGGCGGCCTTCAGCGCAAGGAGGCCGAGCAGCATGACGAGCACCTGCTGCCAGTGAACCACCAGCGCCTGTGAGTCGAGCCTGGCACCGATGGTGACGAAAAAGAGGCCAAGCAGCACATCCCGGAAAGGCTTGATGTCCTCTTCGACCTGGTAACGAAATTCGGTCTCGGCAATCAGCATGCCGGCAACGAAGGCGCCAAGCTCCATCGACAGCCCCGCCTGCCGCGTGAGCCAGGCAAAAAACAGCGTGGCAAGCAGCACATTGAGCGTGAACAACTCATGGGATCGGCTTCGCACCACCGCGCCGAACCAGCCGCGCATCAACCGGGGGCCAAACCGCAGAAGGAGGACCAGCAGGATCGCAGCCTTGAGCGCGGCCACCGCCAGCGCCGCAGCCAGTCCGTCAGTGCCCTGAGACAGCGCGGGAATCACCACCAGCAGTGGAATCACCGCCAGGTCCTGGAACAAGAGCACGCTGAACACCCGCCGGCCGTGATCGGTTTCAAGTTCGCGCCGGTCCACCAGAAATTTGGTGACCAGCGCGGTGGAGGACATCGCCATCGCCGAGGCCACCACCAGGGCCACCCGCCAGTCGAACCCGGGCAGCAGCCACTGCGCCCAGGCCGATGGCAGCAGGAGGAGAAGCGCCATCAGCACAAACGCCGTCAATCCGACCTGAGCGCCGCCAAGCCCGAACACAAAACCACGCATGGCCTTGAGCTTGGCAAAGTTGAACTCAAGCCCGAGCGAAAACATCAGAAACACCACACCCAGTTCGGCCGCTGCATGCAGCGTGCCCTCGCCCTCGGCGAGCCCCGCGGCATGTGGGCCAATCAGGACGCCGACCGCAAGATAGGCGATGAGCGGCGGCACACCGAAACGACGCAGCGGCACGACGATGAGCGTGGCCGCGGCAAGCAGGATCAGGGCAAGTTCAAGACCGGAGAGCATATACTCGGCATGGTGAATTCCCGATCCATTGTAGCCAGCGCCGATCGCCTGATCCTGCGCGCGGTCGAAGTGCTTCGCATTGAGGCCGAAGCGGTCGATGCGCTGTCGCAGCGAATCGGCACGCCTTTTGTCGAGGCGTGTCAGATGATCCTCGCCTGTTCCGGCCGGGTCGTGGTGAGCGGAATCGGCAAGTCGGGCCATGTGGCAAGGAAGATCGCCGCAACGCTTGCGTCAACGGGCACGCCGGCGTTTTTCCTCCACCCGGCCGAGGCCAGCCACGGCGATCTTGGCATGGTGACGCAGGATGACGTGCTGGTGGCGGTCTCCAATTCCGGGGCCACCGAAGAGCTCGCCCGCATCATGCCGATCGCGCGCCGACAGGGCACCCGGCTGATCGCCATCACGGGGCGCGTCGATTCGCCGCTCGCAAGGCTCGCTGATGTACATCTCGATGCCGCGGTTGATCGCGAGGCCTGCCCCCTTAATCTTGCACCCACGGCCAGCACCACAGCGGCGCTTGCCCTGGGCGACGCCCTGGCCGTCGCGCTTCTCGATGCGCGTGGCTTCGGGCCGGATGACTTTGCCCGCTCACACCCGGGCGGCGCCCTTGGCCGAAAGCTCCTCACGCTGGTCGACGACGTGATGCGCCGGGATCCCGCCCTGCCCAGGGTGCAACTCGGCGCGCGGCTTACCGAGGCCATCCTTGAGGTCACCCGTAAGCGCATGGGCATGACTGCAGTCGAACGCCCCGATGGCACGCTCGTGGGCGTCTTCACCGATGGCGATCTGCGTCGGGTGCTCGAGCGCGGCGCCGACATCCAGTCCATGCGGATCGACGAGGCGATGACACCGGGCGCGGTCACCATCGGCCCGCAGGCGCTTGCCGCCGAAGCCGTGCGCCTGATGGACGAGCGGCGAATCAGCGCGCTGCCCGTCACCGACGCCCATCACCGGATGGTGGGCGCAATTCACATTCACGACCTTTTGTCGGCCAAGGTTTTCTGATGGCGGCAATCCTCTCCGATGTCAGGGCCCGAGCAGCGGCCATCCATGCGCTTGCGCTCGATGTGGATGGCACGCTCACCGACGGTCGGATCTACATCGGCCCGCAGGGCGAAGCCATGAAGGCGTTCAGCGTCCGCGACGGTTTTGGTCTTACCCTGCTCCGCGAAGCGGGACTGCGGCTTGCCATCATCACCGCGCGCCGCTCAGCAATCGTCGAGCAGCGCGCAGCCGAGCTTGGCATCACCACGGTGATACAGGGCGCACGCGACAAGCTCGCTGCGCTCGATTCGCTCTGCGCAGAAATGGGTCTTGCGCGCGACCAGGTGGGCTTTGCAGGCGACGACTGGACCGACCTCCCCGCGATGATGGCGGCCGGATTCGCTGCCGCGGTGGCCGATGCCGAACCGGCGGTTCGCGCCCGCGCGCACTGGGTGTCAACCCGCCCGGGCGGTGCCGGAGCGATTCGTGATCTGGCCGAATTCATTCTCGACAGTCGCGGTGCGCTCGAGGCCGCGCTTGCCCGGCGAACGGGGTCAGGCGCCCCCCACCCGGTATGAATCCGCGCTTCTACGACCGGCTGGCGGCGGCGGTATCGATCGGGCTGTTGCTCACGCTCGCAGCCGGCTCCTACTATCTGTCCGAGATCGCCCAGCGCTTTGTGATGCCCGGTCTCGTGCAGGACACCACCGACATCGCCGACGCCTTTGGCGAGAATGTACTGCTGCTACGCCTGAACGACCGGGGCGAGCCCGCTTTCCGGATGAGTGCCGATCGCATGGAACACTTCCGCCGCTCCGACACCACCCGGTACACCCGACCCACCATGGTCTCTCTTGATCCGGCGCAGCCTCGTGTGACCGTCACCGCGCTTCGCGGACAGTCGGTGCGCGAAAGCCAGGAGACCATTCTTGAAGGTTCGGTGCAGCTCGACCGCCCCGGAACCGCCGTCGACCCCCCCATGCAGATCCGCACCGAATTCGCCAGGGTATTTTCCGACCGCGAGGTTGCGATCACCGATCGTCCGGTGGTGGTCACCCGTGGCCAGTCAACCTTGACCGGTACCGGTATGGAATTCAATAATCGCGCCCGAACGCTGCGCGTCGATTCCGAGGCCCGGGGCGTCTGGGTGTCCGAGCGGCGCAACCCCTGAGCCCTTTCAACGCGTGCACAACCTTCTTCATCGCCTTCGTTCAGTCCTCATGCACCACGCCTCGGTTGGACGGGGTGTATGGCTGCGCCGAGCGGGTGCGCTGCTCGCGACCGCTTTTCTCGCACTGCCTTCGAGCGTGCACGCTGAGAAGGCCGACCGCGACAAGCCGGTCCAGATCGAATCTGACCGGATGGAATACGACGACGCGCGTCGCATCAGCACGTTTATCGGTCGCGTAATCCTCACCAAAGGCACCATCGTGATCCGCTCTGACCGGATGGTCGTGCGTGAAGACACCGAGGGCTTTCAATACGGCCGCGCCGAGGGACAGCCCGCGAGTTTCCGGCAGAAACGCGAAGCGCTCGAGGAGTTCGTCGAGGGCTATGGCCTGGTGATTGACTATGACGGCAAGGCCGAGACGGTCACGCTCACCAGCCAGGCCTCCCTGCGCCGACTCGAGCGCGAACAGGTGCAAGACGAAGTGCACGGTGCGCGGATCATCTATCAGAGCAGCGCCGAGTTTTACACGGTCGAGGGCCGCGCCCCGGGCGCGCTCGGCAGCGACCGCGTTCGCATGGTGATCCAGCCACGGCGCACCGGCAGCCCGGATGCGGGCGGGAGCACAACAACGCCAGCATCCGGCGCCGGATCGCCCACCTCCGGATCGCCCACCTCCGGAGCTCGGTCAGCACCGGGCGGCACGGCAAGCGCGCCACCCGCCCTGCTGCGCCCGGCCGAGTCGCTGGGCACGACGCAGTCCGGACGCTGAGCCGCACGGTGAGCGCAGCGCCTGCCACCAGTCGGCTCATTGCCACCCAGCTGATGAAGGCCTATCACGGGCGCAAGGTCGTCCGCGATGTGTCGGTTGAGGTCGCAAGCGGTCAGGTGGTAGGACTGCTGGGGCCCAATGGCGCCGGCAAGACCACCTGTTTCTACATGATCGTGGGCCTGGTGCCATGCGATGGCGGCAGCATCACGCTCGATGACCAGCCCATCGGGCGGCTGCCCATCCATCGCCGCGCCCGTCTTGGGCTTGCCTACCTGCCGCAGGAAGCATCGGTGTTTCGCAAGCTCACCGTTGAGGAGAACATCACCGCAGTGCTGGAGCTGCAACGTGATGCTGACGGCGCGCCACTTGAAAAAGCCGAGATCCGTGAGCGGCTCGATCGCCTGATCGATGAGCTGCAGATCGGCCACATTCGTTCCAATCCGGCGCTCTCGCTCTCGGGCGGCGAGCGCCGTCGGGTGGAGATCGCCCGGGCCTTGGCGAACTCCCCCCGGTTTATCCTGCTGGACGAGCCGTTTGCCGGCGTCGACCCGATTGCGGTCCTCGAGATCCAGCGTATCGTCCGGTTTCTCAAGGATCGTGGCATCGGAGTGTTGATCACAGACCACAACGTTCGAGAAACGCTTGGCATCTGCGACAGGGCTTATATCATTAGGGATGGTACCGTTCTTGCTTTCGGCCGACCCGATGAAGTCGTTGAAAATGACGACGTGCGGCGCTACTACCTCGGTGAACATTTTTCGATGTAGCGCGGCCGCGGGTGGGCTGCGCAAAACCAGGCCCTGATGAAAACCGCTCTCCAGTTCAAGCTTAGCCAGCAGCTCGCCCTCACCCCGCAGCTACAGCAGTCCATCCGGCTGCTGCAGCTCTCCACGCTCGAGCTGAATCAGGAAATCGAGCAGATGCTGGCCGAGAACCCGCTGCTTGAACGCGATGACGACCCGCTCGGCGAGTGCGTGAGCATCTCGGCAAACGGCACGCTTGATCCGCCGCTGCCGCAGGGTCTCGCTGATCTGGGCGGAACGCCCGCCGAAACCGCTCAGCGCAATGACGAGAGCGACCGGGAGGCTGACACCGACTCGGGCGGCAGTAATTCGGATGGCGATGACGCGCCGGCCGACTGGGGACACGACAGTGGCTCGCGCTCGCAAAACGATGACGACGATGAGCGCGAATACCCACAGCTGGCGGGCGCCGGGGTCTCGCTGGTTGAGCACCTGCGCGAGCAGCTTTCCGCCACCCGCCTCGAGCGCCGCGACCGCGCGCTGATCGAGCTCCTGATCGACGAACTGGATCGCGACGGCATGCTCAACACGAGCCTGGACGAGTTCCGCGAGGCGCTGCCCGCCGAGCTCGAGATCGATCCGGACGAAGTGGCGGCCGCGCTCAAGCTGTTGCAGAGCTTTGACCCGCCGGGCGTCGCCGCGCGCAATCTGAGCGAATGTTTGCTGCTGCAGCTTGCCCAGACCGACCATGACGACCCGGAGGTGATGGCAATCGCCCGGGCGATCGTGGTCGACCACCTGGAGCTGCTCGCAGCGCGCGATTTTGTCAGGTTGCGGCGAGTGTTGCAGTGCGACGAAGACAGCCTGCGGCAGGCCCAGACGCTGATCCGCAGCCTGGAGCCCAGACCGGGAGCCCGCTTCGGGTCGGATGACGCCGGCTATGTGGTGCCCGATGTGATCGTTCGACGGACGCGGGCCGGCTGGACCGCGGTGCTCAACCCCGATGTGATGCCCAAGCTGCGGGTCAACGACATGTACGCCGACATCCTGCGCCGCAATCGCGGCAGCGCCTCGGGCAACCTGTCTGGTCCACTTCAGGAAGCCCGCTGGATGATCAAGAACATCGCCCAGCGTTTTGACACCATTCTCAGGGTCTCGCAGGCAATCGTGGAGCGCCAGCGCGGCTTCTTCTCGCACGGAGCAGTGGCCATGCGACCGCTGGTTCTCCGGGAAATTGCCGATACCCTGGATTTACACGAATCCACGATTTCACGGGTCACCACACAGAAGTACATGCTCACACCACACGGCACATTCGAGCTCAAGTATTTCTTCGGAAGCCATGTCGCCACCGACACCGGGGGCGCTGCCTCCAGCACCGCGATCCGGGCGTTGATCAAGCAGCTGATCGGCGCCGAAGATGCCCGCCGTCCGCTCTCCGACAGCCAGCTCGCCGACATGCTGGGCGAGCAGGGGATCGTGGTGGCCCGCCGTACCGTCGCCAAATACCGCGAGTCGTTACGCATCGCGCCGGTCGCCCAACGGAAATCGCTCTGATCCTGGGGTGAGGGGTAGGGCTTGATTGTTGGTCCAGTACAACGCAGGGCGCACATCACACGCATTAGCGCACCGCAACACCAGGCATTGTTGCGGCGCAGCAAGATCGTTCGTCGGGAATCCCGGACGCTTGTATACTCGCAGCACTTTTTCCACCGGATTCGCCTTCGATCCGATCGAGCAATCCCACCGTGAGTCCCCGCGGTTGGGTGCGGAGTCAAACTCCATGAGTCGACTGAACCGGTTGCTTGCTCCGACCAATGTCGTGGTCGGCATGTCAGTAACCAGCAAGAAGCGTCTTTTCGAGCAGATCGGTCTGCTGTTCGAAAACCTTTACGGCATTGAGCGAAGCCGGGTATTCGACTCGCTGTTTGCGCGCGAGCGCCTGGGCTCAACCGCACTGGGAGAAGGGGTTGCGATTCCGCACGGGCGCATCAAGGGCCTGCGCGAGGCGCGCGCGGCGGTGGTGCGGCTCGCCGATCCCATCGCATTTGACGCGCCTGACGGACAGCCGGTTTCGTTACTCGTTTTTCTGCTGGTGCCTGAACACGCCACCGAAGAGCACCTGGAGATTCTGTCGGAGGTGGCGGAGCTACTCTCCGATCCGGGCATGCGCAGTCAGATGAACGGCGAGGCTGATTGCGAGCGCCTCTATCAGGCGCTGGCGGTGTGGGAGCCCTGCCGCCCTGCGGCCTGAGTTCGGGGCGCGCCCCGAACCGCTAAGCTCTCGCACCATCCGAATCCTGGAGCGCCGCGATGAGCGTCACCGTTGCAGATCTGTTTGCCGCCAATGCGGAGGAACTCGGCCTCGCCTGGGTGGCCGGCCGCCCGGGCGAGGCGCGGGAGGTGGCGCATACCGCAGCCGAGCCCGCCGATCTGATCGGTCACCTGAACCTGATCCACCCCAACCGCATCCATGTCTTCGGTCAGCCCGAACTGGATTTCTTTCTGCGCCACGATACGGCACGCCAGCAGGGCATCCTCACCGATCTGGTCGCTGGTCATCCGCCCGCCGTCATCGTCGCCGACAGCTTGCAGCCGCCGGGCGCGCTGATCGAGTCAGCCACGCGCGATCGCATGCCACTGATCGCGAGCCCCCTCTCCGCGGCGCGCGTCATCGACACGCTGCGACACTACCTGGGCAAGGCCGCTGCGGAAACCTGTCAGATGCACGGCGTGCTGATGGATGTGCTTGGCATGGGTGTCCTGATCTCAGGCGAATCTGGGCTCGGCAAAAGCGAGCTCGCCCTTGAACTCGTGAGCCGCGGCCACGGACTGGTGGCCGATGATGTGGTCGATCTGAGTCGCATCGCACCCCACACGGTGGAGGGTCGCTGCCCGCCGCTTCTTCGCAACCTTCTGGAAGTCCGCGGGCTGGGCCTTCTTGATATCAGGACGATCTTCGGCGAAACCGCGGTGCGGCCGAAGATGAAGCTCAAGCTCATCGTTCATCTGGTTCGCCGCAGCACCATGGAAAACGAATACCAGCGATTGCCGCTTGAAGCGCTCACACAGGAAGTGCTGGGCGTACCCATTCGAAAGGTGGTGATTCCCGTGGCAGCGGGTCGCAATCTTGCGGTGCTGGCCGAGGCTGCGGTGCGAAGCACCGTGCTCCAGCTGCGCGGCTTCGATACGATGGGTGACTTCGTTGAACGCCAGCGCCAGATGATCGAAACCGGCGGGGGCTAGGTGCTTGACGCTTGCGTATACCGCGGTCGAGTAAGATCGCTGCATGCGCGTCATCCTGATTACCGGCATCTCCGGTTCTGGCAAATCGATCGCCCTGCGGGTGCTCGAGGACGACGGCTTTTTCTGCATCGATAATCTGCCGGTCCGTTTTCTTCAGGAAGTGATCGGGCACCTGAGCGAACAGGGCGCCGAGCGAGTCGCGGTGGCCATCGATTCGCGCGGTGGGCGCGAACTCGCTGAGCTGCCGTCGCTTGCCCACGGGCTGAGCCGTTACGGCCACGACGTGAAAGTGCTGTTTCTCGATGCGCGTAACGACACCCTGATCCAGCGTTACTCGGAAACCCGGCGACGCCACCCGTTGTCATCGGCAAGCCCCGGCGCAGCGGTGCCCACGCTTACCGAATCGATCGCGCACGAACGCGAACTGCTGTCCGAGCTCGAGGGCCTGGGCATCTCCATCGACACCAGCGATCTGCATCCAAATGTATTGCGCACCTGGGTACGCGACGTGGTCGGCTCCAACCGTGCGGCGCTCACCCTGCTGTTCGAATCCTTTGCGTACAAAACCGGCGTGCCCCTTGACGCTGACCTGGTGTTCGATGTGCGGTGCCTGCCCAATCCGTTCTACGTGCCGGCATTGCGCCCGCTTACTGGCCTGGACCGTCCGGTGGCCAGTTACCTCGATGGCATCTCGGCCGTGCAGCAGATGGTGGGCGATGTCACGCGCTTTCTCGAGAACTGGCTGCCACACTACATCCTCGAGAACCGGAGCTACCTCACCGTGGCAGTGGGCTGCACCGGCGGCCAGCATCGCTCGGTGTACTGCGTCGAGCGACTCGCCGCCCATTTTCGCAACCGGGAACAGGTGCTGGTCCGGCACCGCGGGGTCGCCACGCGCGAGCAGGCTGCAGGCGCTCACCGATGAGCGCGAACCTCCTGACGCTACCGATTTTTCCGCTGGGCACCGTTCTCTTTCCGGGCGGGGTGCTACCACTGCGTATTTTCGAAGCGCGCTACATGGACATGGTGCGCGAATGCATGAATCGCTCGCACCCGTTTGGCGTGTGCCTCATCACGCAGGGCCGGGAAGTCGGTACGCCTGCAGATCATGAATCAACCGGCTGCATGGCGCGCATCGACGACTGGGACATGACCGAGCCGGGAGTGCTGCAGCTGCGCACCGTGGGCACGTCCCGCTTCACCGTGATTGAGCGAACCGTGGAGGCAAACGGGCTTATCCGCGCTACGGTCGAGTTGATTGATGACGACCCTGAGGTCACAGTTCCCGAAGAACTCGCCGCCTGCTCGATCCTGATGCGTCGTGTGATCGGCGACATCTGCGCCCGCGAGCCTGAACCGGCTCGCCGAATCCTGGCTGAGCCCTACTCACCCGACGCCGCGGGCTGGATTGCCAACCGGCTGGCCGAACTTCTTCCGCTCTCAATGCCGTCGCGGCACATGCTGATGACGCTCACCGATCCGCTTCGCCGACTCGCACTCATCCACGAAATCCTGCAGCGCGAACAGGTGATCTGAGGGCCCTACCCGCCGTCTGTCGGGTCACGCCGCTTCGGCAGAGCTGGGACAGGTCCAGCCCTTGAAGCGAGTTGCTCGAGAAGACCACGCACGGGCTGCGGCAATGCCTGCTGACCGGCCGTGGCTCGGGCAATCCATTGCGTCTGCGATTCGTTAGCAAGCATGCCGCAGCGACCCACCTCGATCAGGATCGGATGCGCGATCAGGCGAAAGTGGGTAAACGCGTGGTGCACCGGGGCAAGCGCCGTCACCCGCCAGGGCGTGACACCAAAGCGCGCCGCAGCGGCCTCGGCTGCGCGCTCGCGCTCACCCGGGGCCACCTCTGGAAAGCTGAGTAGCCCGCCCCAGATGCCGGTTGGCGGTCGGCGTTCAAGAAGCACCGCATCCTGATCCATGATCACCAGCCAGCCCGCCTCGCGAACCGGCGTCGCGCGGGAGGGTCTGGCCATCGGCAACAAAGCCTGACGACCCTCGATCCGCGCGACGCAGCTCGCCGCCACCGGGCAACTGTCGCAACGCGGGCGCGTGCGCACACAAGTCTGCGCCCCCAGGTCCATGAGACCCTGCGTGTAGCGTTCGATCTCGCGCTCGGGGAGTTCACGCTGGGCAATCTTTTCGCTACTTCCTATTAAAACTGGAGTTCCAAGTCCATTATTTTTAAAATCGATTGCAGCTCTAAGCATAGATTCTTCTTCCCCTTCTGCAAAAATAACTCTTTTTTGTTTTTTTCTTACTTGTGCATAAATATTTTGTAAAAATCCAACTGAAGGATCTAATCTTGCAGCAAGGCTATCTTTATACGCGGCAATATCTTCAATTTTCTTTTGTGCAACGCCACTTTTCATAGCAGCTTCAGCAACTGCAGCAGATACATTTCTAATTAATCTTGGATCAAAAGGAGATGGAATAATATAATTTTTTCCAAATTTTGGTCTTTCGCCGCCATAAGCCGCAACTACTTCATCAGGAACATCTTCTTTTGCAAGATCGGCTATGGCCTTTGCAGCAGCGATCTTCATTTCTTCATTAATAGTTTTTGCTCGACAATCTAAGGCTCCTCTAAAAATATATGGAAAACCTAAAACGTTGTTTACTTGATTTGGATAATCAGATCTTCCAGTTGCAATAATTGCATCACTTCTTGTTTGTTCAATTAATTCAGGAAGAATTTCAGGATCCGGATTTGCACAAGCAAAAATAATTGGATCTTTTGCCATAGATTTTACCATTGCAGGTGTAACGACATTTTTTGCACTACTTATTTACTTCTCAATTCAATGACGCAAACAATGATTCAAGATATCTGCCTTGAGCTTGGCAATGCGCTCACGAAAAAAAAATTTCGTATAGCGCTTGCTGAGTCATGCACCGGGGGGTTAGTTTGTCAGC
>JALREG010000090.1 GCA_023253905.1 Burkholderiaceae bacterium | reverse complement strand
CCGAACCGTAACTTCAAGGTAGCGGACCAGATTCAGCGCGATCTGGCGGAGTTGATCGCCCGCGAATTGAAGGACCCGCGTGTAGGCATGGTCACGATTCAGGCGATCGAGCTCACGCCTGATTACGCCCATGCCAAAGTTTTCTTCAGCGTGCTGACCGGCGATGTCGAGGAAACAGCGCAGGGGCTCAATCAGGCTGCCGGTTTTTTGCGCAGTGGGCTGTTCAAACGCCTGCATATCCACACAGTGCCGACGCTGCACTTCGTCTATGACCGCACGCCCGAGCGCGCGGCCGACATGAACGCACTGATCGCCCGAGCGGTGGCTTCTCGCTCTAAGGACGCCGAGGCCTGAGCATGAACGCACCACGAGCACGGGTCGTGAGGCGCCCCGTGCATGGGGTGCTGGTACTCGACAAACCACGCGGCATTTCCAGCAATAACGCTCTGCAAAAGGCCAAATGGCTGCTGCGGGCAGAAAAGGCTGGCCATACCGGCACGCTCGACCCGCTGGCCACCGGGGCCTTGCCCCTGTGCTTCGGCGCGGCCACCAAATTCAGCGGGCTCCAGTTGGAGGCCGACAAAACCTACGAAGCGGTGGCTGTGCTGGGCGTTCGCACTGCCAGCGGTGACGCCGAGGGCGAGGTGCTCGAGTCGCTGGACCCACGGGCTGTTTCCCTGCCCACCGCGGCGGAACTGGCCGTGGTTCAGGCGCAATTCACCGGCCCCATCCGCCAGGTGCCGCCCATGCACAGTGCCCTCAAGAAGAACGGAAAGGCACTGTACGAATACGCCAGGGCAGGGGAGGAGGTCGAGCGCGAGCCGCGTGAGGTCACCATCCACGCCCTGACCATCACCCCGCATGAGCTCGCGGCCACCGGGCACCCGACGGTGCACATTCGGGCCACGGTGAGCAAAGGGACCTACATCCGCACCCTCGGCGAGGACATTGGTGCCGCCCTCGGTTACGGCGCGCACCTGTCTGCATTGCGTCGAATCGACACCGGCGGCTTGTCGGTGCAGGACGCGATCACGCTCGAAGCGCTGGAGGCCCTGCCCGAGGAAGATCGTCTCGCGCAACTGCTGCCGCCCGAGGCCCTGCTGACCGGTCATACCCGCGTCACGCTCGGCACAGATGATGCAGGTCGTTTTCTTTCTGGCCTGCGCCGGCGCGGCGCGTGGGCGGATGCCCATGCCGTAGCGGTATTCGGCGATACGCCGCCGGCCCTTCTGGGAACAGCGCACGTGAAAGCCGGCGAATTGATCCCGGGGCGTCTGCTGAGCCCCATCGAAATACAGCAAATCCTGGAATCCAGAGCATCCGACGAGGTAACCATCTCATGAGCACTCCTATTCGCAACATCGCCATCATCGCCCACGTGGACCATGGCAAGACCACCATGGTCGACCAGCTGCTGCGGCAGTCAGGCACCTTTGCCGACCACGAGAAAGTGGTCGACACCGTGATGGACAACAACGCCATTGAGCGTGAGCGCGGCATCACCATCCTGGCCAAA
>JALREG010000069.1 GCA_023253905.1 Burkholderiaceae bacterium | reverse complement strand
CGCCTACGGCGTGGCCTGGAAGATTGCACTGGTCGCGGAACTGCTGGGCTCCACGTCTGGACTGGGCTTTCTCATGTTGCGCGCCCAGGGGTCGGCCGATCTCACCACGGTCCTGGCAGCGTGCCTGGCGATTGTCGCGCTCTTCTATGCTGGTGAGCGGCTGCTGCTTGATCCCCTCGCGCGGCGTTTCAGCGCGCGCTAGGCCTGGAAGCCAGCGGCTGAATCCCTGTAACCTACGTGCCCATCAAACATCCCACTTCACCCCATCACGGTCGATCACCATGCTCCCTCTCGACGCCGTGCTGCAACCCGTGCTAAAGCGCTTTGCCCAGGCTTTCGCCGAGGGCATTATCAGCGCTCCGTCTGCCAGCCACGTCATGGCACTCAACGATGACTGATTCGCTTGCCTACCCGCTGATTGCGCTCGTGTGTGCAGTCATCGGTCTTGTCGCGGGCGCCTGGTTCGCCAACGCCTTGCTCCGCAGCCGGAATGAGGCAGAGCAGGCGGCAGCGCTCGCCGATCAGGCACAACGCTTCAGCCAGGAGCAGGCGCTCCTGCAGTCGCAGCTGAGCGCAGCTCAGGCCTCGCTCGCGCGCGCTGACGCCGACACGCATCAATTGCGCGATCAGGCAGAACGCGAGCGCGCAGAGTCCCGTCGCCGCGAGCTTGAAATTCGCGCGCAACTGGCCGAGCTTCAGGTCGAGGCCGAAGCACTGCGCCAGCAACTCAAGACCACGCAGACCGCAGTCGCAGAGCGGCAGGTCTTTATCGAGCGCGCTCACGAAACGCTGGGCCATCAGTTCAAAACGCTCGCAGGCGATATTCTCGAGTCACACTCCAAGCGCTTTGCCGAGCAGAATCAGCAGAACCTGGGGGGCATGCTGGAACCACTTCGCGAACGCATCGGTCAGTTCCAGCAGAAGGTTGAAACGCTTTACGTTGACGAAAGCAAGGAGCGCTCGGCGCTCAAGGCCCAGGTGCAGGAACTCATGCAGCTCAACCGCACGCTCAGCGACGACGCGCAGGAGCTCTCACAGGCGCTACGCGGATCGGCCAAACGTCTGGGCAACTGGGGCGAACTGGTGCTCGAGCGGGTGCTTGAAACCGCGGGCCTTCGCCGGGGACATGAGTATCTGGTGCAGGACTCGCGGGTGGATGAACAGGGGCAGCGGCGCCAGCCCGATGTCGTCATTCAGCTTCCCGAGGGACGGTGCCTGGTGGTTGACTCCAAACTGTCCCTCATCGCCTACGATCGCTATGTGTCAGCCGACGATGACGCGTCGCGCGACGCGGCGCTTCGCGACCATCTCGCCTCCATGCGCTCGCATCTCAAAGACCTGTCCGACAAACGCTATCAGGCCCTCTACGGCAATACACTCGATTTCGTCCTGATGTTCGTTCCGGTTGAACCTGCCTTCATGACCGCAGTGAGCCACGACGAGCGGCTGTTTGCCGAGGCCTGGGAAAGCAATGTGCTGCTGGTGAGCCCATCGACGCTACTTTTTGTGGTGCGCACGGTCGCGCATTTATGGCGACAGGAAGCGCGCAGCCGTAACGCGCAGGAAATCGCACGCCGCGGCGCCGAGCTCTATGACCGGCTATCAGGCTTCGTTGAAAAACTGGATGAGGTGGGTCACCGCCTGCACTCGGCTCAGTCCGCCTGGAGCGACGCCCGTAAAAAGCTCGCTGAAGGTCGTGGCAATGTGATCCGCCAGGCCGAGATGCTGCGCGAACTAGGCGTTCAGCCAGCGCGGCAGCTGCCAGCCGATCTTGTCGAGCGGGCCCAATCCGATCTGATGTCCGCCCCGACGGGCCCGGATGAGGCGCCCGCCCTGCGATAAGCGCTACCCAGGCTGCTTACGGGCCGATACCGCTAGTCGGCACGAGCACCAGAGGCTTTCACCACCTCGGCCCACTTCCGGCTCTCGGCTGCGATAAATGCTGTGGTCTCGCGGGCGTCCATGTACATGAGGTCGGTGCCCAACCCTTCCAGCCCCTCTTTCACCTTGGCCGTTGCCACCACTGTGCCTACGTCCTTCGAAAGCCGGCTCACCACCGCATCGGGCAGCCGCGCTGGCCCCATGAGGGCATACCAGATCGTGACCTCGTAGCCCGGCACACCTGCTTCAGCGATGGTCGGGAGCTCGGGCATCTGCTTCGATCGCGTGCGCCCCGACACACCCAACGCGCGCAACTTGCCCGACTGCGCGAGGGGAATGTTGGTCGTGGGATTGTCGATCATCATGTCGATCCGTCCCGCTACGAAATCGGTCATGGCGGGCGCTGAGCCCTTGTACGGCACATGCGTGAATTTCACCCCGGTCATCGACTCAAGCAGCACCACCGCCAGATGGCTGGAGCTGCCTGAACCCGACGATCCATACGTAAGCGTGCCCTGCCGCTCGCGGGCGAGCGCAATCAGTTCGGCGACCGACCTGACCGGCAGCGACGGATGCACCACGAGCACATTCGGAAACGATGCAATGGTGGCGATGGGCGTAAGGTCGGTGAGCGGGTTGTGACGCAGCTTCGAATAGAGATGCTGGTTGATGGCCACCGTACCCGTGGTGGCAAAGAACAGGGTGTAGCCATCGGCCGGGGCGTCGACCACCGACTGGGCGGCAATCGAGCCACCCGCCCCGCCGCGGTTCTCAACAACCACCTGCTGGCGAAGTTCCGCCGAGAGCGCCGCCGCCATCAGGCGCGCCGCCGCATCGGTGCCACCCCCCGGCGGAAAGGGTACGACCAGCTTCAGTGGTCGGTCAGGAAAGCCTGACTGCGCCCAGGCCAGCCCTGCGGGCAGCGCCGCGAGCATTGAAAGCACGGCAATCGCCGCAGCGCGTCTTGGGGTTTTCATCGGCAGGCTCCGTCAGCAGGGTCGGAATCGCTCACTCTAGCCGGGATTCAGACGATCAGCACCGCAACCCGGCGTCAGTGAAACGTGACCAGCCCCTGACACCTCCTGCTAAGTCGCCTTCATCGCATCGTGAAGGCTCAGATAAACCCGCCCGGCCATGGTGCGGCCGAACGCGGTTGCAGCCAACCGGTCCATCACGGGCCCCTTCACTTCAGCAAGCAAAAGCGAAACACCTTGCCGTTGGAGATCGGATTCCAGTGCCACCAGCATCTCCAGACCCGTGGTGTCGATCTGATTGACACCGGCGCAGGAGATCAGCACCCGGCGAATGCTTGGGTCCGAAGCGATTAGCGAATCCACCCGATCACGCACCTGCATGGCGTTGGCAAAGAGCAGACTCTCATCGACGCGCAGGATGAGGGATCCCGGTACGGTTTCCACCGCATGCCGCTCGATATTTCGAAAGTGCTCGGTGCCGGGCAGGCGACCCACGACAGCAATGTGAGGCCGGCTGCCGCGCCAGACGATCACAGCCAGCGAGAGCATGACCCCCAACACAATGCCGTGCTCAACCCCCAGCACAATTACCCCGAGCGCGGTGGCCGCGAGCGCAAGCGCATCGCCCCGGTCGTAAGCCCAAGCCTCGCGCAGCGTCTTCAGATCGATCAGGCTGGTGACGGCCACCAGGATGGTCGCTGCCAACACCGCATGCGGCATGGCGCGAAACCAGCTGGTAAAGAGCATGAGCACCACCGCCATGAGACACGCGCTCACCACACCGGCAAAGGGTGTGTTCGCGCCCGCAGAAAAATTGACCACCGACCGGGCAAGTCCGCCGGTGACAGGAAAACCGCCGGAGAGCGCACTCGCTGCGTTGGCAGCCCCCAGCCCCAGCAGCTCGCGGTCGGCGTTGATCCGTTGCCGACGCTTGAGCGCAAACGACTGCGCAACCGACACGCTCTCCACGAATCCGACCAGCGAGATGAGTAGCGCCGGAATCAGGAGTTCGCGCAGCGACTCCCAGCCCGGAAACAGCTGCGATGCAGAGGGAAGCTGAGGCAGACCCGCCGGCACCGCGCCCACCACGGCAACCTGCGCGACCTGGTCGAGATTAAAACCGCTAACCACCACGGTGGCGAGGACCACCACCGCCATGGGCGCGAGCCGCGCGATCAGCTCGGCGCGGGGCCGCGGAAGGTCCATCGCCACCAACCAGCCGGGGAGCCGGCTGCGGGCGATCCCCAGCAGCACAACGCTGCCCAGCCCGACGGCGAGTGTGACCGGATTGGTGCGCGGCAGTGCAGTGATCAGGGCCACCACGGTTTGCACCACGCCATCGGCCTCGATTCGCACGCCCAGCAGGTGACGAAGCTGCCCGATTGCGATCAGAACCGCGGCACCGCTGATAAAGCCACTGATGACCGGATGACTCAGGAAGTGGGCCAGAAAGCCCAGCCGCATCAGCCCGAAGACCACCAGCATCACGCCCGAGAGCAACGCGAGCACCATGGCCAACGTTACGTACTCGGGCGAGCCCGGCAGCGCGAGCGGCGTGAGCGCACTCGCAGTCATGAGCGAAGCCACCGCCACTGGACCCACCGCAAGCGTCATGCTGGTGCCAAGCGCCGCGTACGCGATGATGGGTAGCACGCTCGCGTAAAGCCCCATTTGCGGCGGCAGCCCTGCGAGCATGGCATAGGCCAGGCTCTGGGGTACCAGCATCACGGTAACAATCAGGCCCGCCGACAAGTCGCCAGCGAGCTGGTCGCGGCGATAGCCGCTCAGCCAGGCGGGAAGCAAACGGCGCATCAGTTCGCCGCGGCAAGCGCCAGACGACGACGCTCGAGCATCTCGAAGATGACCATGCCGAGCAGCATCGCAATGGTGAAAACAATTGCCTTTGACTGCCCCGCACCCACCGACACCAGCGCGGGGCCCGGGCAGAACCCGGCCAGCCCCCAGCCTGCACCGAACATCACGCTGCCGCCGATCAGCCGGCGATCGATGTCACGCGAGGTGGGGAGCTGCATCGCGCCGCCAAACATGCTGGTGGTGCGCTTCTTGGCCACACCAAACGCGAACACCCCCACCAGAATGGCGCCCCCCATCACGAAGGCGAGCGATGGATCCCAGGCGCCGGCCAGATCGAGAAAGCCGATCACTTTGGCCGGATCGGTCATGCCCGCGAGGATGAGGCCAATGCCAAACAGCAGACCCACGACAAATTCAGAGATTCGTTCCATGGAAGGATTCCTTTGTAGAGACGCGGCTCAACGAGCCAGCAGATGACGGATCACGAAGACCGTGGCGAAACCCGCGGCCATGAACGCGAGGGTGGCGGCAAGCGAGCGCGGTGAAAGGCGTGACAGCCCGCACACGCCGTGACCGCTGGTGCAGCCCGCGCCATAGCGCGTGCCGATACCCACCAGCAAGCCGGCCGCCACCACTGCCAGCCATCCCGCATCAATGCGCGCGGCAGCGGCCGGCGCAAACAGCGACCAGGCGCCGGGCGCAGCCAGAAGACCCAGCACAAACGCGATTCGCCAGCCGCTGTCACCGGCGCGGCGCTTGACCAGGCCGCCGATGATTCCACTGATACCCAGAATGCGGCCGTTCATGATCACAAAAAGCGCCGAGGCGATGCCCAGCACAATGCCGCCCGCAAGCGAGCTCCAGGGCGTGAAGTTAGACCAGTCGATTGTCATGGGGTGGGTTCCTTTGAAGGTGGGCAGAACTGCGATTGCAGGGTTGAGATGACCGCGAGCGCTGAAGCGCTCTCGAGTCGGTAATGAATCCGTTTGCCGTCTCGACGGGTACCCACCAGCGATTCCTCGCGCAGCACGCCGAGTTGCTGGGAGAGCGTAGGCTGGGTGATACCGAGTTCGTCCTCCAACTCACTCACGCAGGCTTCACCCTGCGCCAGTCGGCAGAGCAGTAGCAGTCGGTCTGGATTGGAGAGCGTTTTCAGCAGACGACAGGCGGAATCGGCAGCGTTACGAAGCTCGGCAAGATCAATCGTGGCGGATGCGGGCATAGCGGATAGCAAGTAGTGGATAAGACGCGGACGACGATCAACACTTTATTGATATATATTTTATTTGTCAATATAATGTCTTAAGCTTAACTAATTGACCTGGAGCGACCGCAATGAACCCGACCGTGCACGGCATCTTCGACCCCGCCACCTGGACCGTCACCTATGTGGTGTATGACCAGCCGGGCGGTCAGGCCGCCGTCATCGACTCGGTGCTCGATTACGACCCGAAATCGGGCCGCACCAAAACCGTGAGCGCGCAGAAGGTGGTCGATTTCGTGCGGGAGCAGCGCCTGACGGTCAGCTGGATTCTCGAAACCCACGCCCATGCCGACCATCTGTCGGCCGCGCCGTGGCTTCGCGAGCAGTTGGGCGGCAAGATCGCCATCGGCGGCAACATCCGTACGGTTCAAGGCGTGTTCAAGCGCATCTTCAATCTCGAACAGTCTTTCGATACCAACGGCTCACAGTTCGATCATCTGTTCTCCGATGGGGAACGCTTTGCGATCGGCGCGCTCGAAGGCGAAGTCATGTCAGTGCCCGGCCATACACCGGCGTGCGTCGCCTATCGCATCGGCGGCGCAGTGTTCGTGGGCGATACCCTCTTCATGCCCGATGTCGGCACTGCGCGCTGCGATTTCCCCGGCGGCGACGCGCCCACGCTCTACCGGTCGGTTCGCAAGCTTCTCAGCCTGCCGCCGCAGACGCGCCTTTTCATGTGTCACGACTATCCGCCCAACGGTCGATCGGTCGCCTTCGAGTGCACGGTGGCCGACCAGCGCGCACGCAACATTCACGTGAACGACAGCATCAGCGAGCAGCAGTTTGTCGAGATGCGTACCCGGCGTGACGCCACCCTGGATATGCCCGTCCTGATCCTGCCCGCGGTGCAGATCAACATCCGTGCGGGTCACATGCCGCCGCCCGAGCCCAACGGCGTGTCCTACGTCAAGATCCCGCTGAACGCGCTGTAGGCGTTCTGCCGAGGGCGATGCCCGAACCGCGTGTCACGCGTGGCTCGGGCACAATTCGGTCATGAGCGCCAACACCCTCCCCCATCCTTCACCGGCACGCGCCGGCACCGTCACGCAAGAGGCTGATCTTCTGCCAGTTGCCGTCCTCGGCGCGGGTGCCGTGGGCTGCTACTACGCAGGACGCCTCGCCCAAGCGGGCCTACCTGTCACGCTGATCGCCCGCGGGGACG
>JALREG010000020.1 GCA_023253905.1 Burkholderiaceae bacterium | reverse complement strand
GGAGCGGAGGCTGCGTTCGGCACCTGTACGATTTCAAGCCGCTCACCGGCTGCGAAAGCCACCTGCGCCTCCTGGCTGGAGAACGGGCCGATGATGCCCAGCGCACGTGCGTCCTGGGTGAACTTCTGCGCCGCTACCTGGGCGTTTTTCGCCTCGCTACCCGTATCGAATTTTTCGATACGCAGCTTCTTGCCGTTGACCCCACCCGCGGCGTTGATCTCGGCCACCGCGATGTCAACCGCCACCTCAGTTCCGATTCCAACGCCTGCATAGCGGCCAGTTTTTGCGTGCGTAAGGCCCAGAACCAGATCCTGAGCAGCTAGCGGCCCGGCCGCAGCCAGCGCCACAGCGAGTACGATTGCTTTGAGCTTCATCCATGTCTCCTTTCAGACGATCCGAGATAAGCGGCAGCGATCCGGGGATCGCCAAGAATGTCGGCAGCCGGCCCGGACATGGCCAGCTGCCCCAATTCAAGCACATAGGCGCGATGCGCGCACTGAAGCGCCATCTGCGTGTTCTGTTCGACCAGCAGCATACTGAGCCCGTCGCGATTCAATTCGCCGATCAGATCGAAGAGCGCACGCACGAGGAGCGGACTCAGTCCAAGCGAGGGCTCATCTAGCATCATCAGCTTCGGGCGCGACAGGAGCGCCCGACCAATGGCAAGCATCTGCTGCTCACCGCCCGACAGCACAGAAGCAAACATGTCGCGACGGCGCGCAAGGTTGGGAAAGCGCTGATAGATCTGATCGATTTCCCGTGAGGGGTCATCACGCCGCGAGTACGCGCCCATCAGGAGATTGTCGTGCACCGTGAGGCTGGTGAAGATCTGTCGGCCTTCGGGCACCAGTACCAAGCCTCGCGACACGCGGTTCGCTGCCGACGACCCGGCAACCGGCTCGCCGTTGAAAAGGATCGATCCACTTGCCGGACGAACCAGCCCCTGTACCGCCCTGAGCAGCGAGCTCTTGCCCGCGCCGTTTGCGCCCAGCACGGTCACGATCTCGCCCGCCTCGACTGTAAGGTCAAGGCCGCGCACGGCCCGGGTGGTGCCGTAGGTGACGTCGAGCGCGCGGACCTCAAGCAGCATCGGTGGCTCCTGCGCTGCTCCCCAGATAGGCTTCGAGTACCGCCGGGTCACGGCGCACGCCCTCGTTATCGCCGTCGTAAATCTTTCGCCCGAAATTGAGCACTACCACGTGATTGCAGAAGCTGTGCACGAAGGGCATGTCATGCTCCACCACCAAAATGGTGACCCCGCGTGCAGACACCCGTTCCAGGAGATTCCGGAGTTCGTCAGTCTCGGCCCCATTCAGCCCCGCCGCGGGCTCATCGAGCAGCAGTAGCGAAGGGTCGGCAAGGAGCGCACGCACCACCTCGATGCGCTTCTGAATGCCGTAAGGCAGTTCGGACACCACCATGCCGTCGTAGGCATCCAGCCCGGCATCGGCAAGCGCCGCCCGGGCCTTTTCAGTCGCTCGCCGCCCCCAGGCGGGAGCAAGCGGGTGACGCCGGTGGTGTTCGCCCAGCATCACATTTTCAACCGCAGACAGGTGCGGCATCAGCCGGATATTCTGAAACGAGCGCGCCAGACCCAAGCCGATCCGCCGGGCGGCGGAAACCCCAGCCGCGTCGGTGCCGCCAATCAGGATGTTCCCGGAATCGGTGGTGTAGACGCCGCTGATCAGGTTGAACACCGTGGTCTTACCGGCGCCATTCGGACCGATGAGCGCGGTGCGGCTACCGCTCGGCACAGCAAAGCTCAGGTCTTCAATGACCCGAAGGCCACCAAAGGCCTTACTGACGGACTCCAGCCTGAGCGCGTCAGCCACGCTGCGCTCCTCCTGCTGAGCGACCCATCAGGCGCTCGATCATGGTTCGAGTGATGAGCCCCTGCGGCCGCCAGATCATGAGGAGCACCACCGCAACACCAAACACGATGAACCGCCCCGACTCAAGCGGCTTGAGAGAGGGATCAAGCGACGCGAGATAGCGGAGCAGTTCCGGTACGAGCGTAAAGAACAGCGCACCCGAGACCGGCCCCCACACCGTCTGCGTGCCGCCCATCAACACATACAGCAGCACATAAATGCTGAACAGCACACCGGTTCCCTGCACATCGATGAAGTTGAACTGGTGAACAAGAAGCGCACCGCCCACCCCACCCACAAATCCACCCAGGGTGAACGCAGCAACCTGCGTGGCACGAAGATCGACACCGAACAGGCGGGCAACGCTTTCATCGTCATGGATGGCGCGAACCGACAGTCCGAACCGGGTGGACATGAGCCATGCCGCGCCAGCCACCACCGCAACCGTGACGGCCACGACCGCGCCCAGCCCAGGCCAGGCGATGACCGACAGCCCCGCCGCACCCCCCAATCCCGGCCAGTTGAGGAGCACGCCCCCCACCACCTCGGCGAATGCGAACGTCGCAAGCACCATGTAAACCCCGCGGGTGCGGAGAATGGGAAACGACACCGCAAACGCGATCAGCGCAGCAAGGAGCCCCCCCGAGGGCACCGCGACCCAAAGCGGCAGCCCGTGTAGCGACGTGAGCGCACCCGCTGTGTAGGCGCCCAGCAGTACAAAGCCCGCGGAACCGAGGTTGAGGAGACCTGCCGCCGCGGGCAGATAGACCGAGTAGGCGATGATGATATTGATGGAGAGGACGGCGATCAGTCCCTCGAGATAGCCGCTCATCAGAATTTGCCTTTGCCGATTCGCGACGCGCCGAACAGTCCCGAGGGCCTGAACACCAGGATGACAAGCAGCAGCCCCCAGACGGGAATCTTCTCGATTTCAGCGCCGAAAAAGCTGATGGCCAAGACCTTCACCAGCCCCACCAGAAGACCGCCTGCGATCGCCCCCCAGACATTGCCCAACCCGCCCAGCACCATCCCCGCGATGGCATCGGTCGCAATGGCGTCGCCCATGAACGGTGTGACCGTTCCGTAGCTCACCGCATACAGAATACCTGCGAGCGCTGACAGGACACCCGTGATCACGAACACCAGCGGTACCAGGCGTTGAACCTCGACGCCCATCAGCGTGGCAGCGTCCGGGTTCTCTGCGATCGCGCGAAGCGCCCGCCCGATGCGGGTGCGCGACAGCAGTGTCTGGAGAGCCGCCACCAGAGCAATGGCGAGGAACAGCGCAAAGAGTTGCGGCAGCCCAATGACAAAGCCTGCGATCGTCAGATCCATGTTTCGAAAGGGCAGTTCGAACCGCTGCGGGTCACCTCCCCAGAGGCTCATCGCAAGGTGCTCGAACACGATCAGAAACCCGAGCGAACTCACCAGCGGTAACGCATGCTCAGTGGCATCGCCGTAGCGGGTTTTCATGTAGCGATACGTGAAGCGCTCGATGAGGAGCGACGCCAGCACCGCCGCCAAAACGCCGATTGCGAGCGCGGGCAGCCAGTGCAGGCCCAGCGCAAGTGGATGGGCTCCAGGCGTGAGCAACGCCCAACCCAGCATCGCCGCCACCATAAAAAGCGCGGGAATGGTGAAGTTCAGAAAATTGAGCATGCCGATGGTGAGCGTGAAGGCCACCGCAACGAAGGCCAGAATGCCACCCAGCATCAGGCCGTTAATGAGTTGCTGAATCAGCAGCATGCACGCCACCCGAAAGCAACCGCCGCATGTCGCATCAGTTGATCTCCGCTTTTTCAGGGCGCGCAGCGGCCAGGCGGCGGTTGACCGTCGGCATCACCTCAGTGGCAAGCAGCGCCATGGAGCGCATCCAGCCTTCACGCCAACCTGGATCAGCGTAGTCATAGCCCAATTGCAGGAGCGTACCGAAGCCGCCCGTTATCTCATGGTGTTCAAGAATCAGATCGACCACCTGATCAGGCGTGCCGACGTACCAGGACCGATGCTCGATCATCGAGGCGGCGTCGCCCGTGGCATCGGCCGGCGCAGCGGGTCGTTTGAAAAGATCCAGGGATCCCGAACGACTGATCGTTTTCATGAAATGACGGTCCCAGAACTGTCCCATGCAGCCGTCGCGCGCAGCACGCCGCGCCTCAGCGGCCGATTCGGCAACGTAGATGTCGCGGATGTGCCGCCAGCTCGTACGCGATGGGGTACGGCCCGACTGCGCAGCCCCCTCACAAATGCCCTGCCAGTGGAGCGACATGTGCTCGGGCGCCACATGGAAAGACAGTGGAATGTAGCCGCGCTCACCCGCCAGTCGCATCGACGCAGAGCGAGGCATGAACCCGGCGAATGCGATGCGCGGTCGCGGGTCGCCATACGGCTCAATATGCCAGACGTAGCGGTCGTCATAGGCCGGCCGATGCACCTGCCAGAACTGGCCGTCAAACCGATCGGGCCCGCCGGATTTCCAGCAATCAAGAATGATGGCGAGCGCCTCGCGCGCCATCGCGGTGTGCTGATCGGCGCGCGGATCGACGCCGTAGAGCTGGAAGTCTGTGCCGGTGCCGCCTGACCCGAAGCCGAACATCAGGCGTCCGCGTGCAAGATGGTCCAGTTGCGCGAGTTCGAGCGCCAGCCTGACCGGATGCGAGTTGTAGAGCACCTCAACCCCAGTACCGAGGCGGATCTGCGAGGTATGCCCCAGGGCCCGCGCGATCACCTGCTGAGGCGACGCGATGGGCTCCCAGGGCGTCGTGAAATGCTGCCCGACCCAGGCTTCTGAATAGCCCAGGCGATCGGCCGCGCAAAGTACGTCATGATTCCAGTCGAGCGCATCGGCGAGCGGCCGCCCCGGCAGGCTGGCCGGCATGAGGAAAAGGCCGAGCTCGATTCCGCCCCGCGCGGTGTCAGGGGCCGAGTCGCTCGACAGACGGTGGGAGGCGAGACCAAAGTTCATCGAAAGTAAGGACGTGAGCGCAACCTGAACCGGGCCGGAGTCTACCCTCAAACACGAGGACACCACGAGATGTTTCCAGGATCATCACGCGGGGCCGGGATGGCTGGGGTCAATCCCACAGCGATCCTCAGGTCTTGGACAGATTGAACCCGTGCATCGCTTGAAGCATCACTCTTCGTGCAGAATAGGCGTCAGAGGAGCTTGTCCGCCGGTGTTTCATACGCTGCCGGCTTCAGATCCCGCACACCTTATTCAAGGAGACCCCCGTGACACTATCCCGCCGAATTTTCGCTAGCCTGACCGCCCTCGGGTTTGCGGCCATCACAGCAGTCTCATTTCTTGCCGCGGCGCCCGCAGCCGCTCAGAGTAACCCGCGCGAACTCAGCGTGATCGTGTTTCCTGGCGGCTTCAACTGGCCCATCTGGGTCGCGCAGGAGAAGGGCTTCTTTGCCCGACACGGCGTGAAGGTGAACACCATTGACACGCCCAACTCGCGCTTTCAGCTCACTGGGATGATAGAGGGGAAGTTCGACATCGCGATGACGGCGATTGACAACCTGATCGCGTACCGCGAAGGCCAGGGAGGAATCGCAGCCGATGCCAGCGAACTGATCGCAGTCATGGGCGCTGACAACGGCTTCCTGCGCCTCACCAGCGTGCCCGAGGTTCGCAGCCTCGCCGAGTTGAAAGGCAAACAGTTGTCGGTCGACGCGCTTACCACTGGCTATGCCTTCGTTCTGCTTGAAATCCTGGCACGAAACGGCCTGGTACTCGACCGCGACTACACCACGGTCGCGGCGGGCGGGGTGCTGCAGCGATATCAATCGCTGCTGAAAAAAGAGCATGCCGCCACCATGCTGATTTCACCGTTCGAAGTCATGGCGAAAACGCAGGGCTTTAACGTGCTCGCCGATGCTGACACGGCGCTGGGCGACTATCAGGGACTGGTCGCGGGCGTTCGAAAGACCTGGGCCACGCAAAATGCCCGCGACCTGGTCGGTTACATTCGCGGCTATCGCGAGGCACTTAACTGGCTGTACGACCCGGCGAACAAGCAGCCTGCGATCGATCTGTTTGTCGGCAAAGTCAAGGGTGCCACCCCGCAAAGTGCGGCCACCTCGTATGACGTGCTGCTTCATCCCAAAACCGGATTCACGCGCGACGGAAAGATAAGCGAAACCGGCACGCGTACCGTGATTGAACTCCGAGAGAAATTTGGCAAACCTGCAAAGAAAATGCAGGGGCTTGCCGCCTACTACGACCCCACCTGGTACAACGAAGCCAGTCGCTGAGATCTTCGCCCATGAGCAACAGCCTTTCTGCCCTGCTTGACGACCTCGTCGCCGCCAATCGGATCCTGGCGGGCCTCGGCATTGTTGATGGCTTTGGCCACATCAGCGTTCGTCACCCTGACCGCTCTGATCGCTTTCTGCTGTCGCGCTCGCTTGCGCCCGAGCTGGTCACGCGGGACGACATCATGACGTTTGAGCTCGATGGCACGCCGGTGGCGGGTGACCCGCGCAAGCCCTACCTCGAGCGTTTCATCCACGGCGAGATTCTCCGTAAGCGCCCCGATGTGAACGCCGTGGTGCACAGCCATGCGCCTTCGGTAGTGCCGTTTTCAAGCTCGTCGGCCCGGCTGCGTCCGATCTGCCATATGGGCAGCTTTCTGCGAAACGGGGTCTCGGTCTTTGAAATCCGAGAGCGCTTCGGCGCCACCGACATGCTGATCCGTAACGTCGAGCAGGGTTCCGCGCTTGCCGACGTGCTGGCCGGTGATACCGTGGTCCTGATGCGTGGTCATGGCTTCTGCAGCGTCGGCCAGACCATACCGGTCGCTGTGTTTCGGGCGGTTTACACCCAGAACAATGCCGAGCTTCAGAGCCGCACGATGGCCCTTGGCGGAGAGGTCACTTATCTGGACGATGACGAGGCCGCACTGTCGGAAGCCACCAACCGTGCGGTGATCGATCGTCCCTGGGGGCTCTGGAAGGCCCGGTTCGCCCCCGCAAGCTAACCGCGCACTCCAGGTCCGCGCGCATTCAGGTGTTGGCGATCCGGCTCACCGTGTGCGGGTGAACCCGCTGCCTCAAGCGGGTTCATCGAGGGCGTCCGTGCGCAGACCGTCCGCGCTAGCGCTTCTCATCGAACTCTTCTGCGGTTTGTCTGAAGATGCCTCAGTGATCAGGACAAAAGGATGGCCCCAAAGCTGAAATTACGGAATCCTCCGGCTCGCACGCCTTCAGGCCGAGTGCTGGTCACCGGATTCGAACCGTTTGACGGGCATGTGCTCAACGTCTCCTGGGAGGTTGCGCGCGCCCTCGATGGCAGGCTGATCGGCAGCGCCGACCTTTCGGGGTCGCTTCAGGTGATTGCAGCGCAGGTGCCCTGTTGCTTCGGGCGCTGCATTGACGAAGTCAATCGCCTCATCGACGCGCTGTCTCCTGATCTGGTGATTAGCCTCGGCCAGGCGGAGGGGCGACCCGACATCACGATCGAGCGCGTCGCACTTAATGTGCGTGATGCGCGGATCGCCGATAACAACGGTCGCCAGCCGATTGATGAACCGGTGGACGCATCCGGCCCCTATGCCTATCCCAGCCGACTGCCGCTCCGGGCGATGCTGAATTCCCTGCAGGCTGATGGGCATCCGGTTTCGCTTTCGAACAGCGCGGGCACCTTTGTTTGCAATGATCTCTTTTACGGCCTGATGCATCGGCTGCGCCACGGGCTTGTCCCGGGCGGTTTCATCCACCTCCCCATTCTCCCCGAGCAGCGTCGAAGCGAGCGCGAGCGTAGCGCCGACCGTGACGATGCCCCGCGCTCCTTCAGTGCGCAAACCCCGGCACGCTCCCTCGAGGTCCAGGTGGCCGCCCTGGAGGCAGCCATTGCCTGCGTATTGGCCCAGCCTCCCCTGGTCCAGCCTCCCCTTTCTACTGAAGGATCAACATGAGCGTGCAGTACGCGCCGAAAGGCCTGATTGGTCTGCTCACGCCTCAAGCCAACACGACCGCAGAGATCGAATTCGCCGCACTGATGCCGCGCGGCGTCGAACCGCTGGTTGCGCGCATGACGAGCGCATGCCCCACACTGGAAAGCCGGCTGATTGAATATTTCGAGCGACTGGACGACACCATCGCACAGTTTGCCAATGCACCGATCGCCGCAATAGCTGCCGCCTGCACGGGATCGTCTTACCTCATCGGCGCTGAGCGCGAAGACTCTCTTTTCAACGCCCTCTCAACCCGATTCGGACGGCCAGTGACGAGTGCGGGGCGCTCGGTCGTCGCGGCCTGCGAGGCGCTGTCAGCGCGCCGGATCGCACTCCTGTCGCCCTACTCCGAGAGCCTCACTGCGGCGAGCATCAAGTACTGGCAGGCCCGCGGGTTCGAGGTGGTTGAGGTCATCCGCGTGGGCTCGGATGCCACAGCGTTTCATCCCATTTATGCCATCCGGTCCGATGCCACCCAAGTGGCGCTGCAATCCCTCACCACTGATCGTGCGCAGGCGATCGTCGCGCTCGGAACCGGCATGCCGTCGCTTGCCACGGTGCTCGAGTACCCTCAATGGCGCGGCGCGCCTGTTTTCTCCTGCATGCTGGCGCTCGCCTGGAATGCTGTTCGCCTGGCGGAGGGCACGCCCGCCCACGCAGACTCCCTTCTTGATGTGATCGCGGGAAAAGACTGGGGCGCGCGCTTTCGCGCCAGGTTTTGAGCTGCCCATGTGCTCGCCAACTACCCGGTAAGGGACCAGGACTCGAGCACCGCGCCGCTGGGCGGCATTCACCAGCGAACGATTCACCGGGGCGGTTTTTGGCCGCGCCCCGTTCAGCCGAACGCCATTTCGCCAAGCGTCCTTCAGCCCAGCGACTTTGAGCGACGCAGGCCGTCAATCATGGACGTTCGAAGCAGATGAGCGCGTGCCCGGGCAGGATCGATGGCGACTGCCTGGAGATCCGCCAGCATGCGACGACGGCCTTCCAGCGAGGATTCCCACATGCGGGCGCGGTTACCGTCGGCCTGACCGATGATGTCATCCCTCATGACCGGCAGCCTGCGCGCCTGATAGCGGGTCAGCATGCGTTCGGGATCCGCCCCCGCAGCGACCTCAAGAAGCGACTCAGCGAGTTCGAACACATCGTGAATGCCGCCGTTCATCCCCATCCCGCCTTTGGGATGGTTGAGGTGGGCGGCATCACCAGCGATCGCGATACGGCCCCGCACCCAGTGCGAGGCGAGCCGCTGATGGACACGGTACGGCCGGACCTCGCCGATGGGCGCTCCATCCGCAGCCGGCGTGATCTGGGCCAGGCGTTCAGCGATTCGCCCTGGCTGCATGAGCGCTTCCGCAGACTCACCATCATGAGGATGGAGGCTCACCCGCCAGACGTCGGCCAGTCGTAACAGGCTGTAGGTACCATCAGGCGCCCAGACATAGTTGATACCCGACAGCCCGGGCAGGTGCGCCTCGAACGGAAAGGTGGTCGTAACCAGCACGGTCGTCTCGGGATACACGGTGCCCGCGAACTCGGCGCCGATCGCTTCTCGCACCACGCTTCGCGAACCATCACAACCGACGAGGAATGCACCGTGCGCGAGGTGAAGCTCGCCCTGTGCATCACGCCAGTGAAGCCAGACCCGCTTGTCATCCTGGCCGATACTTTCAACTGGGGCACCTCGCACGACCGAGCCTGGCGCATGGCGATGCAGCCAGGCCTCCAGGGTATTGACCAGCACCGACTGATCGCACTGCAACCGCCAGGGATGAGCGGTGGCGTCAGCGATGGTCGCAAGGTCAAATTCAGCGCGTTCACCGGTTTCATGCAACCTGATCTGCCAGGTGGGCGTCTTGCGTCCTGCCGCGTGAATCGCCGCGCCAATTCCGTCTTCATTGAGCAGATCGAGCGTGGGCGGATGAAAGGTTGAGCTGCGCAGCATCGGCTCAAGCCGGGGCTCGCGCTCGAAAACACGAACTGCATGCCCGGCCCGGACAAGCCGCCAGGCAAGCACCAGCCCCACGGGGCCGGCACCAACGATCAAGGTAAAAGCATCACTCATCGGATCGTAAGCAAGAGAGTCGCAAATTGAAACGCCCGATGGTAGCGCAGCCCGGCCCTATCACGGCATGCTGAGGCTTTTGATCCCACGGAGATTGCTATGCCTGCCCTGCGAGTCGACCTCTTTGCCGGTCGCACCATTGAACAGAAACGGGCGCTTGCGCAAGCGCTCACCGAAGCCTGCGTGAAGACCCTGGGAGTCTCCCCCGGTAGTGTTGACATCATCTTCAACGACGTTGAACGTCACGACTGGGCCACCGCCGGCAAACTATGGTCGGACGATACGAAGCCGGCCCCGCCGCCCGCGAGCTGAGCGCGAGCCTGAACCTGATTGACGCACTTACCCGATCACCGAGCTCCACAACGTGGCGGGAGGCGGCTCAGTTCGCCAGGAGCTCGATTCGAAACCAACCGCGGAACACCTCCCGCGGGGCGAGTCGACAGGGGCGCGCGACCACCACGGGTTCGACACATACAAACCGGCGCCAGTCCTCAGGCCCAAGATCGCCAATCGAACGGGTGAGTTCCCGCCCTGGGTTCCAGACCATCCACTGGTCAAAGCCCGAGCACGACAGCCGCAAACGATAGTCGCCGGAGTGGAGCGTAAGCGGCGGCGCCTCGGCATAGAGCCGCTCGAAAGCCTCACCGCTCCATGACAGCGGGGTGGATTGCTCGCGCAAGACCCCAGCATCGTAGCGATCAGAGAGTCCGCACCCCTCCAAGCCAGAAAGCGTAGCCTCCAGACAGTCAGTAACCGAGAAGTAGGGATGCAGGCCGCCCGTCCAGTCAAACGTACTGCCACCGACGTTCTCAACCAGGAGCATCAGCTCGATTGCGTGGCTGTCGAGGTTCCCATGCAGTGCAAGGCGCGCAGCGTGCGGCCAGCGCTGATCGAAAGTCTGATCCACATCGAGGGCATAGGAGAACCCCGCACCCGCTACCGTATCGGCGCGCGGCGCCGCGTCGCGCCAGAGCGCCGTTCGAACGAGGCCGTGCTTGGGCAAGGGCCCCAGCTCATTGAACTGCGGGAACAGAACCGGGATACCGCCTCGAACCGGTGCCTGAGGACCCAGCGACAGCGTACTCGCGAACAGGAGTTCGCAAACACGCCCCTCCCCCGCATACACCGCTGACATCAGCTGCGCGCCAAACGGCTGGTGCCGCAGACGCCAAGTTTGAGACGCGGACGAAGGCTCGGCTTGCACGACTAACTCGGTTCGCGTGCGCCCGAACCCGATTCGCTCATACGCTTCGCCGCGACCTCCGCCACCGCACTCACGATCGCGTGATAACCCGTGCAGCGGCAATAATTACCGGAAAGATGATCTCGGATCTGGGCACGATCCGTCGTGGGGGAGCGCTCGATCAGCTCGGCGGCACAGAGCAGCATGCCAGGCGTACAGAACCCGCATTGGAGCGCGTTGTGGCGGACAAAGGCATCCTGAAGATCGGCAATCGCGCCGCTTGCATCAAGCCCTTCGAGCGTGGTGACGTCGCAACCGTCGACCTGGGCGGCCAGCACTAGACAACCGCGAACAATGTCGCCACTTACGCGTACGGTACATGCGCCGCAGACACCATGCTCGCACCCCACATGGGTGGCTGTGAGGTTCAGTTCATGACGAAGGAAATCTGCCAGATGCATCCGCGGCGTTACGTGGCGTCGCGTGGCGCGACCGTTCACGATTACCCGGACTTCGACCGGCTCATCCGGCGGTAATGGCAATGGGTCTGCGTTCATACGATGTCCTGGTGGGGTACGTTACTGCGCGCAGACCACGCCTGAAGCGCGCGCTCAACCAGCACTGCAGCCAGATGAAGCCGGGTATCAGCACTGGCCTGGAGATCAGACGGCGGATCGAGGTCGGCGGCCAAAGCGTCCTTCAGCCGCTTGCGATCCGGCACGCGCATTGACCGGCGTGCATCGGTTGCGAGCGCTTCGGCGTGCGGTGCCCGTATGGGCCGATCGCCGCAACCGAGAAAGGACAGGCGAAGCGTGTGATCGGCCCTCGCGACCGCGGCGAGCCCCGCCATGGCATAGTCGCCCCGTCGGCGGCTGATTTCGTCAAAGAACACCTGTTCGCCGGCGGCGATCACGGGAAACTCGACCGCGGTCAGGATTTCACCATCACCCACGGCCGTGCTGTAAAGACCCTGGAAAAACTCAGCGGCGGGCACCGCTCGAACACCCAGGCTACCGCTGATATGCATGACCGCATCGAGCGCCAGCGCGCAAGCGGGAAGTTCGGCCGCAGGATCGGCAAGCGCCAGACTGCCCCCCAGCGTGCCGCGATTGCGAATCGCCGCATGCGCAACATGCGGAAGCGCCAACGACAGGAGCGGTACCGCGTCGAAAACGAGCGGCGACGACAGCAACTCTGCATGGCGGGTCAGCGCACCCGCCCTCAGCATACGTCCGTCACACGTGAGGCCTCGCAGCTCGGCAATCCGGCCAATGTCAACCAGCAAAGTAGGCTGCGCCACCCGCAACGCCATCATTGGCATGAGGCTCTGACCACCCGCCAGGATTCGCGCCTCCGGGCCGTGGCGAAGCAGCGCTTCACGCGCAGCATCGAGCGAAGAAGGACGCAGATACGAAAAAGGAGCCGGTTTCATCGGCACAACCCCGATAAAGCTGACACCACGTGGCTCAAGTTTTTGCTCCCACCCAGCCCTTGTGCGAGATGTCAAACACCACACCGTTTGGATCGCGGAACTTGCGCTCAAAATCAACGCCGCCGCCACCTTTCAGCTCACGATGGAAGCGGCCACCGTTTTGCTCGATATGTGTGCTCATCGCCTCCAGATCTTCAACGATGAATCCGATGTGATGAATGCCGTTGAAGTCTTTGCCGCGCTCGTCTCCCGCAGCAGAATCGGTATGAAAATGAAGTAACGTCAGGTTGACCACTCCGTCGGACAGGGAGAGCCCGTCGCCGAAGGGCGTGGCTGCAAAATTCACGCGCTTCATGCCAAAGGTGCTTTCGTAAAAACGCGCTGCCGCTTCAATATCCGGGACCGAGATGGCAATGTGCCGCAGGCTTGCCTTGAGGTTGGGTTCAGAGTTGCTCATGAAACGCTCCGTTAGCCGACAGCGCCGGCGTTGATCGAGGAAATGCTGGCCGAATCACGGTCACGCGCCGCCAGGGGTTTGAGCCATTGAAACAGGCTATTTTTCGACTCGAATCCGACACCGGGCGCTTCCGAGACTGCAGCGCGACCCGCCTTGATGACAGTTCCGTCCCATAGGCCGCCAAACGGAAGCGACACATCCGAGGCCGATTCATGCATCCCAAGCTCGAGTCCGGCAACCGCCTGCGCGGCAAAGAGATGGCCGGCATGGGGCACGAATGCCGCGCGGGTCCAGCCTGCCGCCTCAAACTCAGACAGGATGCGCAGATACTCCGCCACGCCGTAGCTGAGCGAGATATCAATCTGGATCCGGTCGCGATCGGGCCGAAGCCCGCCATAGCGCAGCAGATTCCGCGCGTCATCGAGGGAGAAAAGATTTTCTCCGGTTGCCAGCGGCACCGGTGAGGCGGCGGCAATCTTTGAGAGGCGATCGTAGTCGAGCGGCGAAGCAGGCTCCTCCACCCAGGCGACGTTCAGCCGGGCCATCGCCTGTACCCAACCGGACTCAATCGCCGTATCGAGCTTGCCGTTAACATCCACGGCCACCCGAGCGCCCTCCGCCGCCGCGATGGCCACTCGCGTTCGGGCCAGATCATCTTCGGTGCTCGTTCCGCCCAGCTTGATCTTGATGGTTGAGAAACCCGCCGCCTTAGCCGCCTGCACCTCGCGCGCGAGGCCATCGAGTTCTGCCGTCCCGCGACCAGGGCGAAAGTGTCCGCATGATCCGTACACGTGAAACGTCTGTGTTTCCTTAAGCAAAGGTCGCCCTGCCCGCTCGGCCAGCACCCGCCACAGCGGTCTGGCCTCGAGCTTGGCCCGCAGATCCCAGAGCGCTGCATCGATCAGACCCACTGCGCCCGGCCGTTCTCCGTGCCCCCCGTCCTTCTCGTTTTTCATCAGCGCTGCCACCGCCGCATCCGGATCGATCAAACCCTGCTGGTCGAGGAGCGCATCGGGCGAGGCGCCGAGAAGCCGCGGAATGAAGCGATCACGCAGCAGCCCCCCCTTGCCATAGCGGCCGATGGAGTCAAACGCATAACCCACCACCGGCTCACCGTTGATCACGCAGTCACTTACCACCGCGAGCGCCGACGCCGTCATGGTGTCGTAGGCGACCGACGCGTTCCTCATTGGGGCGTTGAGCGGTACTGTCTGCTCGTAAATAGCGAGAATCTTCAACTGATACCCAGGTCAGAAAGCGGCGCCGGTCGACGCAGCAGATCGGTCGGCGGCATCCGCCAACGCACGCAACACACGCTCCGGCGTAAGTGGAAGCTCGAAGAGCTCAACCCCATGGGGTGCGAGCGCATCGTTGACCGCATTGGCCACCGCGGCCGCGGCCCCCACGATGCTGGCTTCACCCACGCCCTTGCCGCCTAGCAGCGTACCGGGCACAGGGGTTTCAACATGACCGACCACGATATCGGGCATTTCGGCGGCCATCGGAACCAGGTAGTCGGCAAGCGTGCCCGACAGCAGTTGCGCCTGATCGTCATAGCGGCACTCCTCAAAGAGCGCGGCACCGATCCCTTGAACGACCCCCCCTCGCAGCTGTTCATCGACCAGGAGCGGATTCACCACGCGTCCGCAGTCATCGACCACCCAGTGCCCCAGTAGATGAATCAGGCCGGTATCGGTATCGACCTCCACCAGACTGGCCTGTATGCCATTGGCAATTTGATAGGGGCGCGAGGGCTGAACATGCGCGGTCACCATCGGATCAACCGGGCCGACCGCGCCCAGGCGATGCGGCTGGTAATGCAGGACGAAACCGAGCTCGGCGAGCGCCACGCTGCGATCCGTCCCCACCACCCGAAGGCCGCCCTCGGCGAACTCGAGATCCGTTGCCTGTGCCTCGAGCAGCTCGGCGCCTGCCTTTACCAGCCGCTGCTTCAGTTCGCGTACTGCTACCAGAGTTGCCTCGCCGCTTACAGACAAGCCGCGCGAGGCCCAGGTTCCTCCCCCCATGGGAGTCACCGCGGTGTCGCCGTGCACGATTCTGACGGACTCGAGATCGATCCCGAACGCATCGGCAATCAGCTGCGCGAGGCCCGTCTCCAATCCCTGCCCCTGAAACTGGGCGCTGGTGATGCAGGTAAGACCACCGTTGGCCTCCAGTCGCAGTGAACAACCGTCGCCCGCGGCAATCGCCACGCCCGCGCCGCCGTAGACCATGGAGTTGGGGGCTGATTGTTCGATGAAACTTGCAAACCCGATGCCGAGGGCTCGCCCTTCAACACGCGCCTGCTTCTGCGACTCGCGCAATGCCGGGTAATTCATCAGCGCAAGCAACTGGTCGGTACAGGCGTGAAAACTCAGCTCGCCGCCCGTCTCGAGGCCACCAGGGGTTCGCGGTCCGTCGCGCTCGAGCGAGCGAAAATTTCTACGACGAATTTCCACCGGGTCGATGCCGAGCGCGCGCGCCGCGGAATCAATCAGCATCTCGGTCACCGCGCAGGCAATCGGTTGCCCAACCCCACGGTAAGAGCCGATCGCGGGTTTGTTCTGAAAGGCCACGCGAACCCGCGCACGCAGCGACAGAGCCCGATACGGCGCTGCAATGCCTGAAACGGCGTGGAGGGCCTCGAGAGCGCTGCTACGCGGATACACCGACACCGCCCCGGCTTCGACCTGATCATCGACATCGAACCCCAGCAGCGTGCCATCGACTGCTGCCTGGATGCGAGCCGTGATGGTGTGAGCGCGCGCGTGAATGTCGGACGCAAACGCCTCCAGTCGGTCCACCACGTATTTCACCGGACGCGCAAGAAGCCGCGCGGCAGCGGCCACTGCCATTTCATCTTCGTAGCAATGAAGCTTCACACCAAACCCGCCGCCCACATCGGGCACCACCACCCGCACCTGATGCTCGGCAAGTGACAGCTGTGCGGCCAGTACCGCCCGCATCTGATGGGGGACTTGCGTCGACGCATACACGGTGAGCTGCTGCTGCGCCGGATCAAAGTCGGCAACCAGTTGTTGGCAACGTTCACGTGCACCCATCGCGAGGCGTGGAGGGCCGAACTCGAACGGTAACTCGCGTTGTGCTGTCACATAATGATTGGCGGCTGCGGCCAGTGCGGCAAACTTGCGGCCA
>JALREG010000014.1 GCA_023253905.1 Burkholderiaceae bacterium | reverse complement strand
TGTTCTTGGCCAACGACCCCTGGGTGGGTGCGGCCCACCAGCAAGACGTCATGCTCATCTGCCCGGTCTTTCACGAGGGGGAGTTGTTTTGTTGGGTTACCAACTGTCTGCACCAGTACGACATCGGTGGCATCACGCCCTCGAGCTTCTGTCTGGCCGCAGAAAATGCTTACGAGGAAGGCATTCTGGTGCCGCCGATCAAGATCATTGAGAACGGAGTCATCCGCCGCGACATTGAAGAGATGTACTTGCGCGCATCACGCAAGCCCGAGGCGGTTGCGCTTGACTTCCGCGCGCAGCTGGCAGGTAACCACACGGCAAAGGCTCGTATCGAAGCACTCCTCCAGCGCTACGGTGCGGGGGTTGTGAAAGCAGTGATGCGGAAAATTCTCGACGATGGCGAACGCGCATTCATCGATAAGATGGCCCGCCTGCCCGATGGTCGCTGGCAGGACCGCACCTATGTTGAATGTTGCCGGCCGGGCGACCGTAATGCCTACCGGGTGATGCTATCCCTGGAAAAAAAGGGCTCGACGCTCACCTTCCGCAACGAAGGTACCAGCCCCCAGGACGGCGCCATGAACGCCACGTATTCCGGATGGCGCGGATCGATCATGGTTGCGCTCAATCAACTGCTCTGCTGGGATCAGTATTTCGCGATCGGCGGCGCGCTACGCCACGTCAAGTTCAACGCCACCCCCGGCACGATGAATTGCGCAGAGTTTCCAGCGTCGGTTTCCACCGCACCGGTTCAGGCGATGGAGATCTCGCTCTATCCCACTTACAACGTCCTTAGCAAAATGATCTTTTCAGATCCGCAGATGCGTAAGGACATCATGTGTATTGGCGGTACCAGCCAGTGGCCGGCCACCATCTTCCGGGGCACTGATCAGTGGGGAGATCCATTCGGCTATCTGCTGGTTGACCCGATTGGGGGGGCAATCGGCGCATTTGCGCAGGCTGACGGCATTTCCACGGGTGGACAGTCGCGCACCCCCATCTGCAAGCTGCCCAATATCGAGCATACCGAACAGACCTTTCCGCTCCTCTTTCTCTATCGCAAAGAGGTACCTGATTCCGGTGGAGCCGGGCAGTATCGGGGCGGTTTATCGGCTGAGTCCTGTTTCATTCCGCATGGCACGCAGTCGATTACGCATGACACCCTTTCCTCTGGCAATGCCATCCCAACCTCTACCGGCATGATGGGTGGCTACCCTGCAACCGTCAATGTCTACAAGTTTCAGCGCAACACAGAGATAGAGCGCCTGATTCGCGAGAGCGTCATGCCGGGCGACATCGCCGAGGTGGGCGGCACCGAAGAGGTACTCGCTTTGCGACAGCAAAATTTCAAGCAGGCAAGGAGCGACGTCTACTCGGTCATCTGGACCGGCGGCGGCGGCTTCGGCGATCCGCTCGAACGCGACATGGAAAGCGTGCGCAAAGACGTGGTGGAGAACATGGCGGTCACGCCCGAATCGGCGCGGCAGGTCTATGGTGTGGTGATCTCAAACGACACACTCGATGAAGCGGCCACCGCAGCGCTACGCACCCAACTGCGCGCTGCTCGCAAGTCATTTCCGCGCGACGAAGCACTCCCCCTGCGCGCCCTGCGCGGGAAGCTCCTGCGGGAGGTCACCACGAACCTCGCCGTGCGCTCCGATCCGGAGTCCACCGGCCGGGCGCGCAAACGTTGGTGCTGTCTGGCTTGCGCGAATGATCTCGGCCCGATCGCCTCCAACTACAAGCTCGCCTGCGCCAAACTGGAGTCTCCGGTGGCGGCTTCCAATCCGCACGTGGGAGACCCCAAGCGCTACATCGATCCCGACCCCGTGTTCCGGCAGTTCTTCTGCCCGGCTTGCGGTCGGCTGATCGAAAACGAGATTGCGCTCGCCGGCGACCCGGTGCTGCAGGACATCCAGATCAGCTTGTAAGCGTCACGTTCCCAGGTTGACAGGCCGCGCGCATCGCCCTTCGGGTGCGCACGGCCCGCTCTTCAGAAGGGCTGGGTCAAACCCGGGAAGGCAATGATGAGAAGCAGCGTGAGCAGCATCATGCCCACGAATGGCGCCGACCCTCGAAAAATCGTGAGCAGACTGATCCTGTCGTCGGCGAGGGTACTTCGCACGGTATAAACCGATAACCCGAAGGGCGGGGTGAGCAGGCCGATCTCCACGGCAATCACGGTGATCACGCCAAACCAGACCAGTTCAATGCCCAAACCTTTGGCAACTGGCAGCAGCAGGGGCAGCACGATCAGCATGATCGATACCGAGTCGATGAAACAACCCAGAAAGATCACGATCAGCAGATACATCGACATAAAGCCCGCAACGCCGAACTCGGCTGCCGTCATCCAGCTGACAATACTTTGCGGCAGACCGGAGAGCGCAAGCATCCGGCTGTAGAGATTGGCGGCGATGATCAGGAAAAGCACCGATACCGTAATCCGTCCGGTTTCGATCAAAACCTGCCAGAAAATTTTCCGGTCGAGCCGCTTGCGAGCCAGCGCAATAATCAGCGCCGCCATGGCCCCCACCGCACCCGCTTCAGTCGCCGTGAAGAAGCCAGCGTAAATGCCGCCAATCACCAGCGCCATCATGGCGAGAATAGGCAGGAGCTTGACGGTGGCCTGCGCGAAATTCATCGGCTCGATCACCTGATTGACCTGCTCTTCCTGCACATAGGCAGGCTTGAACTTCGCCATCAGGTAAATGCCGCCACTGAAGAGCACCGCAAGCAGCAGCCCGGGCGCCACGCCGGCAAGAAACATCTCCCCGACCGAACGCTCAGCAAGAAACGCGTAGACGATCATGAGGAGACTGGGCGGAATGAGCATGCCCAGGACCGACGACCCCGCGACGCAGCCGGTGGCGAACTCGGGCGTGTAGCGACATCGAAGCATCTCGGGCACGGCCACTTTGGTGAATACCGCAGCGGAGGCGATCGAGATGCCGGTGATACCCGCAAATACAGCGTTCGCAAACACCGTGGCGATTCCGAGTCCACCGGCAATCTTGCGGCACAGGCGGTTGGCCACATCGAAGAGATCGGAGCCGAGCTGCGCGTTAGACACCAGAAGACCCATCAGCACAAACAGTGGCACCACCCCAAAATCATGGCTCTGAACCGTATCGGAGGCGGCCTGAGCGAGCATCGCCATCGCGGAATCGATATTGCCCCGAATCAGGAACACGCCTAGAAACGAGAGCAGCAAAAGCGCCACGGCAATATGAAGCCCGGCGAAGATGAGCACCACCATCGCAAGCAGACTGAGCACACCGGTTAGAACAGGCGTCATGAGCGTGAGGGTCCAACCGCCCTGCGTATGTCAGCAAGCGCGAGGAATAGAAAGGTAAGGGCGCAACACGCACTGCCGATCAGCATCACGAGCCTGACTGGCCAGAGCGGAATGGCAAAGTCGCCCATGGCACCGAAGTAGTCACCCAGCTCCCAGGCACGGATCAGCTCAGGCCAAATTGCGGCACACAGCACTGCCAGCATGGCAGCGCCCACCAGATGAAACACGCTCAACATGAGCGCTGCAGCTTTGGGCGAACGCCGTTGGACGGCTTCAAGCATGAAGTCGGCGCGCGGGAACCGCCCTGCCCAGAGCGTATTGGGAAGCTGAAGGAAGACCACCACCACAATGCCCACCGACATCAGCTCGGTGGTGCCCCGCAGCGGCTTGTTCAGCAAATCCCGGCCAAGAATATCGAGGTTGGTGATGATCAGCAGCACGAAAATGACGATGGTGCCAAGCGCATTCATCCAGCCGGTGATGCGATGCAGACCCAGGGGCTGCGCCTCACCGTAGGCGCTCAGCCCCGGGCCGTCCTGCGGCTCTGATTCGGAAGCCATCTTATTGACTCAGCAGGCAGTGGACTGAATGGGAAAGCCAAGCCCGCAAACCCTACTTGAGCCAGTCACGAGGCAGTTGCACGGATTCAGCCTTCAGCGCTTCGATATACGCTTTAACAACTTTCGAGCCCGCCCCCCCCTTAGCGTCGATCTGTTTGCCCCACTCCTGCGGCAGGTTGGGCAGTGCCTGCGCCCACTTTTGCCGCTCGGCGATTGGCATGGAGGTGTAGCGGGCCCCCTGCGCGGTGGCGTTCTTGCGCACCTCCTCCACCAACGCGCTTTGCTTCTCAACCATTTGACGCGAGTATTCTCGCCCGACCTGGGTGAACACGTCCTGAACCTCTTTCGGGAAGCGCTCAAATACGCGTTTATTGATCACCAGCGCTGCAACAAACTGGGCCCCCAATCCCGCGCTGGTGACATAGGGCGCCACTTCGTGCAGCTTGATACCCCAGATGTTGGCAGACGAAACAATTGCGCCGTCGGCGACCCCAGTCTGAATGCCGTTGTAATAGGTATTGAGATTACCCGACACGGCCACGGCTTCGGTGTTCTGGAGCCACGACGCGATGGGGCCAGGAACGAAGATTTTTCTGCCTTTGAGATCGGCAAGCGATTGCACCGGAAACTTGGTGACCAGCGCGTAGTCATCCACCACCACGGAGCCCAGCATCAGCAGGCCCTGACGTGTCCAGGCGTCCTGCAGCTCCGGAATCCGATCGTGTAGGTCATGGGACAGCTTGGACACCACCCCCATGTCCGAGGATCCGAAAGGGACCTGGAGGGTCATCTGCTGCAGCGGAAACTTGCCGGCTTCGAAGATGGAGGCCACGATCCCAAAGTCGGACACGCCGGTGCGGATCGCATCGGACTCCGCGCCCAGCTTTGCCACGGTGCCGCTATAAGCCTTGCTCCACTCGAACTTGATCTTGCCAGCGGTGCGTTTTTCGATTTCAGGAATGACGAAGCTGTCGATCAGGCCCACCCAGTTAAACACCGGGGGATGTCCTGATGTGACATTGAGCCGAACCGCAGCCTGGGCATGCACTGGCTTCATGAGCGCAGGACTGAGGCCCGCCAGCGCAGCGGCAGCGATCTTGATACCGGACTGGCGCCTGCCCGGATCAGCCAGCTGCGACGGCTCCCGCGATGAAAATTCGCTCATGTTGTCTCCCCTTGCTTATTGATTGATTTGTTGGTGCTGACCGATTCTATTGCGCAACCCATGCCGTGGGAAGGGACCGACCCTGATCAGGTCTGATACGACGGATCGATTTTCGCCATCCACCGCATGATCGCGCTGAAGTCGAGCTCGCCATGCCCGATCTGACGACCACCCGGGCCAATGCGGAAGAACCACTCATGGCGCTGTGCTGAGTGTTCCAGCGTGCGCTCGGAAATACGCGTGAACGGTTGCCCCGTCATGAGAACCCGCAACTGTACCTCGCACGCGAGCAGCAACCGGTACATGCGAAGAAACGCCGAGTCGACTGTCTCACCGATCGTGACCAGGCCGTGATTACGCAGCACCAGCGCGATGTTTCGAGAGCCCAGCGCGGCAGCAAGGCGCACCCGTTCATCAACCGCCAGGCTCGGCCCTTCAAACTCGTGATAGCCGATCCGATCGTGAAAATCGGTGCCTTCAAGCGTGAGCGGGAGTAACCCCTCGGACAGGCACGACACCGCCATCCCCGCCACCGTGTGAACATGGAGCACGCAATGCGCGTCAGCGCGGGCTTCGTGAATTGCCGAGTGAATATTGAAACCGGCCGGATTGATCGGATACTCGGTCGGCGTGAGCACATTACCGCTCACGTCGATTCGCACCAGATTGGAAGCGGTGATCTCCGAGTACAGCAGACCGTAGGGGTTGATCAGAAACTCGGAGGGCTGGTTACGCACCCTTAGCGAGATGTGATTGGCGGTCAGTTCCGACCAACCGAAATGATCGACCGCACGGTAGGCTGCTGCGAGCCGAAGCCTGAGCGCCCACTCCGCCGGGTCGATGGGCTGGCCCGACGGTTTTGCGCCGTCAGCCACCGGAACATAAGCATCTCCGCGCTGGGTCAAGTCGGGCCTCCTTTGCAGCCTACGAGCGATTCGCGCCGATCATGGCAGCAATAAAAATCGCTGCAAAGCCCCCTGATCCGGTCAGGCGGGGCGGGCGATGCGGCAGGCATCGAGGCGCAAACCCTACCCCTTCAAGGTGTATAAACTCAGTTACATTCAAATATGTCAATATTTATTGACATATTAACCCTCTACCGAAGACCCGATCGGTGGCTAACCGGGGCCCGCCTTGAACACTTACATCATCGTTTTTCTGATTATCGGCGCAGGCTTTGGGCTCGTCTCATTTCCGAACCGCCATCTGTTCAGCGAGGGACCGAACCAGGCCGCGAACAACACCGAGCCGGGCTCAGCCAGTTCGCGGATTGTCTGGGCGCTGGTCTGCACCTTCCTCTGGCCGCTGCTGCTTCTTGCCGGGCTCAATTCGGCCCGGATTCTCGCGCGGCGCCGACGCGAACAATCGGCACCCAGCCGCTGATCCCTGCAGGCGATCAGTCCGGGCTCACGCCCGCCTTTCGAATCACGTCGCCCCAGCGGGCATACTCGGCCCGGATGAAATCGGCCGCCTGACGAGGGGACCCGCCCATGGGTTCGGTGGCTTGCGATCGAAAACGCTCAACCACTTCGGGCACCCGCAACGCAGCGTCAATATCGGCAGCCAGGCGCTCGATCACGGCGCTGGGCGTTGCAGCCGGCACCATCACCCCATACCAGAGCGCCACCTCGATGCCGGGCAGGCCGAGCTCGCGAAACGTGGGCGCATCGGGGGCGAGCGGATTACGCTCTGCGCTCGCCGCCGCCAGCACCCGGAGCTTGCCGGACTGAACCTGAGCAATCAGAGAGGGCGCACCGTCAAACATGATCTGCACCTGACCGCCCACCAGATCGGTCACAGCGGGGCCGCTGCCCTTGTAGGGAACATGCAGCAGATCGACACCCGCCACGATCCGAAACAGCTCGCCCGACAGATGCGGCGCACCGCCCTTGCCCGAGGATGCAAACGTGACCCGCCCTGGCGACCGACGCGCCTCGGCAATGAGATCCTGAACCGAGCGCCAGCCTGTACCCGCATTGACCGCCATGATGAGCGGCAGCTTCGCCAGCATCGTGACGGGCACAAGATCCTTCATTGGATCGTAGGGCAGCTTACTGGCAAGGTGCGGCCCGATACCGTGCGTGGTGATCGAGTTCTGTAAAAGCGTATAGCCGTCAGCCGCCGATTTGGCGACAAAATCCGACGCGATCGCGCCGCTCGCGCCCGCACGGTTTTCCACAACGACCGGTTGACCGAGCGAAGCCGACAGCCGCGGGGCGATGGTGCGGGCGATGAAGTCTGCAGCGCCACCCGGCGGCACCGGCACCACCAGCTTCACAGGTCGGGAGGGATAGCCGGCGGCCGTACCCGACGGCGCAGCCGACTGAGCGCCCGCAACCAGCGGCCATCCCGCCGCAACACTGATGGCAAATAAGGTTCGGAGTCGTGACATGTTTTCTTCCTGCATCGATAAGGGGAAACCGGCACAATCATGGCGACAATCGCTCATCGCTGCAGTTTTGACACCAACCTGCGGAGGGTGACCGGGCGGCGCACTCGCAGGAACCCGCATTGAACATCCATCTCGCTGAGAATTTTCGGGCCGTTTTCTACGCGCCGTTTTACGCCTGCCTGGAGCTGGGCTGGTTTCGCGATCGCGGGCTTGAGGTGAATCTCGTCGCCTCGCCCTCACCCGGCGCGGGGATCGCCGATATGTTTCGGGGCGATATCCATCTGGTCTGGGGCGGGCCAATGCGCGTGCTGAAAGATCGTGACCTGAACGCGGCTGGCCCCCAATCACTCGTCGCATTTGGCGAAGTGGCCGCGCGCGATCCGTTTTATCTGGTCGGACGCCCGGGTCTTGCGCCGCTTGACCTCCGCGCGCTCCCTTCGCTGCGGCTCGCCACGGTGAGCGAGGTCGTCACACCCTGGCTCTGTCTGCAGCAGGATCTGCGCGATCTGGGGATCGACCCGAGCTCGATCCAACGACGCGCCAATGCCCCGATGGAAGACAATCTGCGCGCCCTGGCCTCGGGACATATTGATGTGGTGCAGCTCTTTGAGCCCTTTGTGAGCCTCGCGCTGCGCGACGGAATCGGACACCCGCTTCATGCCGCGCACGCGCGCGGACCCACCGCCTACACCACCTTCCTTTCAACCGTCGAGAACATCGAACGCCATGGCGAGGCCTTCAGAGCAATGGCTGAAGCGCTTAGTGGTTTCGGGCCCTGGATCGATACCGAAGGCACGCGCGAACTGAGCCAGCTGGTTGGCCATCTTTATCCGCAACTTGCTCCCGATCTGCTCGAGCAGTGCCTCGCTCGTTGCCACCAGACAGCCATTTGGTCGTGTCAGCCGCAGGTATCCAGGGCGGGCTTTCATCGTCTGGCGAAAAGTCTTGCCTCGGCCAACTTCATTTCGCAGGTGGCCCTGTACGAGGACTGCGTGGCGCCCTGGGCGCAGGCGCCTGTTTAACGGTTGGCGCTACCCACTTCCCGAGCAAGCGGCCCATAGGTTGCGCTGAAACGGTCGATATGCGCCTTGACGGCCTCAGGCGAATTGTCGGCGGCCAAAGGCACGGTGTGCCCGAACCCCTGCAGCCGATCGCGCACATCCGGGTGTTCAAGCGCCGCAGCGAACTGCCGATTCAGCTCGCGCTGAATTACAGCCGGTGTGCCCTTGGGCGCGAGTACATAGTTGGTGATTTCCACCGCAAGATCGGGGTACCCGGCTTCGCTCAGCGTTGGGGTATCGGGCAGCCGGCTCGAACGCTTGGCCGAGGTGATGGCAAGGGGTTTGAGTCGCCCTTCCTGAATGTGCGGCAGCATGAGCGTCTGGGTATCGAAAACGACTTGAACTTCATTGGCGCGAAGCGCCTGAATCATCGGGGCATTGCCCTTGTAGGGCACGTGCACCATCTTCAGCCTGGCGACTTTGTTGAAGTGCTCACCCACCAGATGCTGGGGTCCACCGATACCGGATGAGCCCCAGGCCACCTTATCGGGCTCCGATCGAACCCGTGCGATGAACTGAGCCAGATCAGGAAATCGCTGCGAGTTGTCGCTGTTGGTGGCCAGCACAAACGGATAGGAATAAACGATTGCGATTGGCGTGAAGTCGTTACTGGGGTGCCATGAAAGCCCAGCAACAACCGGGAGTACCGCATTCGAACTGGTTGCAATCAGCAACACATGCCCATCGGGGGCAGCCCGCATCAATTCGGCGACTGCAATGGCGCCTCCACCACCCGGCTTGGCCTCCACGATCACCGACTGGCCTATCGTCTCCACCAGGCGCTGGGCCACGATGCGGGCAACAATATCGGTACCCCCTCCGGCTGCAAAGGGGATAATCAGCCTGATGGGACGTTCGGGAAATTTAAGTGGCTGCGCCATGCCCGCAAAGGGTAGCCCCGCCAGCATCATGATAAGAAACGTTTTCAAGAGTGAAGCCATGTGACCTCCCAGAACGAATCGGCAAACAGACCGGTTACCCCATCAACGGCTCGAAGCCATGAATGCTTTTCAGGTACCGGGCGCTCTCCGAACCATCGATTGCCGGCGTGTTCAGCCCCGCCTGATGCACGGTGACATAGCCCTGATAGCCCACCGCAGCAAGCTGTGCCATCACTGCCGGAAAATTGATTCCCCGCGGATCCCAGAGCGGAATCTGCTCGAAACGGATGGGCCCCCGACACCAGGTGTTAATCACCGAGGGGCCAGCAGGATCAAGCTGCTGATTCTGCAGATACACATTGAAAATATGGGGCGCCAGGCGGGCAATCGTGTCTGCCCCATATGACTCGCCGC
>JALREG010000002.1 GCA_023253905.1 Burkholderiaceae bacterium | reverse complement strand
GGACCGCCGGAGCCCGAGCCGTCACCGTCCCCGAGCGACGTCACGCCCTCGCCGAGCGATGCCACCCCGTCCCCGAGTGAGGTTTCCTGATGGCTACTGACACTGTCGCCGCGAAGGCCGTCACGCTGGCGAAGCAGGCCGCCGAGGAGGAGGCACCCGCTGGCAGCAGCCGGAGTTGCCGTTCGACGATGAAACCGTCGCTGACTGGCTGCGCGCACAACCCGTTGAATCGCGAGTCATTGCGGAGCACGCCCCCGATACCAACGACGTGAAAGGAACCACAATTCAGGCTGGCGAGGTTGCCGCGGGCACCCCTGACACCCCAACCTATGAAGCCGTTTTCACCAAGCCCTTCATCGCTCACGCCTCGCTCATGCCATCCTGCGCGCTCGCGCAATGGACCGATCAGCGACTCGACGTCTGGACGCACAGCCAGGGCCCTTACAACCTGCGCGCCGATCTGGCGCTCGTCTTCCCCGATACCGATATCGTCGTGCATCACGTGGAGGGCGCTGGCTGCTATGGGCACAACGCAGCCGATGATGTGGCCCTTGATGCCGCCCTCATTGCGCGGGCCTGCGGCGCGCCAGTACGCGTGCTCTGGTCGCGGCGCGATGAACTGATCCGGGCACCCATCGGTTCGGCCATGACCATGCGCATTCGCGCCTGGATGAACGACGGCCGCATCACGCGCTGGGAGCATGAGGTCTGGAGCGCAGGGCACAGCCTTCGCCCCGGTCGCGCGCCAACACCCACGCTCCTCGCCGCTACCGAAATTGCTTCAAACCGGTTCGAGCCCCGCGAAGCGGTCAATGCCGGCCTTGCGGCGGGCGGCGGTTCTGAGCGCAACGCTATTCCGGCGTATCGCTTTCGTGAGATGAAAATCACCAACCACCGGATTCGCACTATGCCGCTTCGCACCTCGGCGCTACGCTCGCTCGGTGCGTTCGGTAATGTTTTCGCGCTCGAGTCTGCCATCGATGATCTGGCCGAACTGAGCGGGCAGTCTCCCATCATGTTCAGGCTCGCCCACCTTGACCACCCCCGCGCTCGCCGAGTGCTCGAGACACTCGCGAACTCACACCATGGCCCCCGGGCAAGCGGCCACGCTGGGGCAGCTATCGGCACCGGCATCGGCTTTGCCCACTACAAAAATTCTGGCGCCTGGTGTGCGGTAGCCGCCGATATCGAAGTCGCCCAAGCCATCACCGTACGGCGACTCACCGTCGTGGCCGACCTGGGGTGTGTCATCAACCCCGACGGCGCTCGAAATCAGCTGGAAGGCGGCGCGATTCAGGCCTGCAGCTGGACGCTTCTCGAATCCGTGCGGATCGACCGCGCGGAAGGTCCGCTATGCGTTGACTGGTCAGCGTATCCCATCATCAATTTTTCGGCGCAGCCGCAGGTCGACGTCCTGCTGATCGATGCGCCCGATGAGCCGTCTCTTGGCGCCGGCGAATGCGCGCACGGCCCCACCGCCGCCGCCATCGGCAACGCGTTGAAACAGGCGCTCGGAATCCGGGTGAAAGATCTGCCGCTCACACGAGAACGGCTGATGGCAGCAATCAACGCCTGAACGGCGTTAGCGCATCATCTGTTCGGGTAGCCAGGTGGCAAGCCCTGGAAACCAGTAGAGAAGCAGCACTGCAAACACCATCACAAAAAACATGGGTAGCGTCACCCGGGCAATCCACGGCAACTCGCGCCCCGTCATGCCCTGAAGCACGAACAGATTGAATCCCACGGGCGGGGTGATCTGCGCCATTTCCACCACCAGCACGATGAAGATGCCAAACCAGATCGGATCGATACCAGCCTTGGTGACCGTGGGCATGATGACCCCCATGGTGAGCACCACCATTGAGATGCCATCCAGGAAACAACCCAGCACGATATAGAAGAGCGTGAGCACGGCAATCAACTCGAACTGGCTGAGACCCAGCTCTGCGATCCATTCAGCGAGATGCCGCGGCAAACCGATGTAACCCATTGAGAGCGTGAGAAACGCGGCGCCCGCCAGAATGAGCGCGATCATGCAGTAGAGTCGTGTAGCCCCCATCAGCGCATCGCGAAAGCTCGGCCAGTTGAGCGTGCCCTGCAAAGCAGAGAGCACCAACGAGCCCACCACGCCCACCGCAGCTGCTTCGGTGGCTGTGGCGATGCCGGTGTAGATCGACCCCAACACCGCGGCAATCAGCAACACCACGGGAATAAGTGTTCGCGACTCTTTCACCTTCTCCAGGAAGGTGTAGCGCCGCTCGGCCGCAGGCACCAGCCCGGGATTCCGAAGCGCCCAGACAATGATGTAGGCGGAAAACAGCCCCGCCAGCATCAGTCCCGGAATCACGCCAGCGATAAAAAGCTTGGCGATCGACACATCGGCCGTGACGCCATAAACGATCATGATGATGGAGGGGGGGATGAGCAGACCCAGCGTGCCGGCGCCCGCGAGCGTCCCGACCACCATGCCCTCCGGATAGCCCCGCCGGTTCAACTCCGGGAGCGTCATCTTGCCGATGGTGGCGCAGGTGGCCGCCGACGACCCGGATACCGCCGCGAAAATTGTGCAGCCGGCCACATTGGTGTGCAGCAGCCGCCCGGGCAGCGACTGCAGCCAGGGCGCAAGCCCGTGGAACATGTCCTGACTGAGGCGCGTCCTGAACAGAATCTCGCCCATCCAGATGAATAACGGCAACGCCGTAAGCGTCCAGCTCGATGAGGAGCCCCAGATGGTGACCGCCATGGCATCGCCCGCCGGGCGGCTGCTGAAAAGCTGCATGCCCACCCAGGCGACACCCGATAGCGACAGGCCGATCCAGACACCCGACCCCAGAATGAGAAAGAGGGTGAGGATCAGGAGGCCAGTGATCAGCAGGTCATTCACAAAGGATTACTCGTTATGCAGGGGCTGATCCGGCCCCGCCACGCGGCGTTGCCCGCGAAACTCGAGCACCCATTCATCGACCAGCGCGATGAACAAAATGACCGCCCCCACCGCCATTGACAGCTGCGGTATCCAGAGTGGCGTGGCGTCATTGCTCGTTGAAATGTCATTGAAGAGCTTCGACTGCCAGCAGAGCCGCACGCTGTAGTAAGCAAGCAGCAGGCTCAGCACGCTCGCAAGCCCCAGGGCAAACAGCTCAAGACGCCTCAGCGCCGCGCCCTGCAGCCGCGCGGTCAACAGCGTGACGCGAATATGCTCGCCTCGCTTCAGCGTGTGAGCGAGCGCGAGAAAGCCGCTCGCCGCCATGAAGTAGCCCGCGTAAGCATCGGTGCCACGCACATGAAAACCGAATTCCCGCCCCAGGACGGAGGTAAGCACCATCCCGAGGAGAGCCACCATGAACAGCGCAGCCAGGGCGGCTGCGCTGTCATAGAGGCGGTCTAGCGCCGATCGCATCAGAGCTTTCGGTACGCGTCCACCAGCGCCTTACCCTCGGCGCCAGCTTTGTCTAGCCACTCCTTCAACATGGTTTCGCCCACCTTCTGCATGTCGGATTTGAGCTGCGCGGGCGGCGACACGATGTTCATGCCATTTTTCTTCAGCAGGTCGATGTATTCCTGGTTCTTGCTCTGCGCGAGCTGCCAGCCACGCGCTTCCGCCGCCGCCGCCGATTTAAGTACCGCATCGCGCACATTGGGCGCCAGTTTCTCGAAGGCCGCGCGGTTCATGATCACCGCATTCTTGGGCAGCCACGCCTGGGTGTCATACCAGAACTTGATGTGCTCATAGGTCTTGGTGTCATACCCGGTGGAGCCCGACGACATGTAGCTTTCCACCACGCCGGTGGCCATCGCCTGCGACAGCTCCGCCGCCTGAACAGTGACCGGCTGCGCGCCCACCAGCTCGGCAATGCGCGCGGTTGCAGGGCTGTAGGCGCGCCACTTCACGCCCTTCAAGTCGGCCGCCGAATTGATCGGCTTCTTCACATAAATACCCTGCGGTGGCCATGGCACCGAGTAGAGCAGCATCATTCCCTGCTCGCCCAGCTTCTTTTCAAGGAAAGGACGCTGCGCCCTGTAGAGCTTGCTCGCCTGATCAAAGCTGTCGGCAAGGAAGGGAAGGCCGTCAGCACCAAACAGCTGCCACTCATTCTGAAAATTGGCGAGCAGAATTTCGCCAACCTGGGCCTGACCGCCCTGTACCGCCCGCTTGATTTCAGGCGCTTTGAAGAGCGAAGCGTTGGCGTGTACGGTGATTTTGAGCGCGCCGCCGCTTGCCCTGTCCACTTCGTCGGCGAACTGCTGAATATTCTGGGTGTGGTAGTTACCCGCCGGATAGGCGGCAGGAAGATCCCATTTGGTTTGGGCGGAGACGGTCGACGCAACGGCAAACGCGGCCATCGCGAGCAGAAAACGTGGCTTCATCGGCAACTCCTGGTGGGTCCGGCGACGGGACACCGGCACGGTTGAGACGCGCAATCATGGCACACTGCGCCGCATGGCCGTCAAGGAGAAACCCTCGTGCAGCCAGCCGCCTCGACCGTGAGTTCGCGGGCCCGTACATCACAACGGGTCGGTATCCTCATGCTCGACACCCGCTTTCCGCGCCCACCTGGCGACATCGGGCACCCCGAGAGCTTTCTGCGGTATGGCGTCGAGCCGCTCTATCAGGTGGTGACCGGTGCGTCGGCACGCCGGGTGGTCGAGCAGGCCGATGCGAGTTTGCTGGCGCCCTTCATCGAAGCCGGCTGGGCGCTGGTCAACCGCGGGGCCACACGGATCGGCACCAGTTGCGGTTTTCTGGCGCGCTTTCAGCACGCATTGCAGTCGGCGCTTCCCGTGCCGGTCCTGAGTTCGGCGCTTCTCGCCTGCGCGTCCGCAGACACGCCGGGCATCCTTACCTTCAACGCCGAGTCATTAGATGGCAACGTGCTTACCGCGGCGAAAGTTCCGCCGGGCACACCCGTGCAGGGCATTGCGGAAAACAGCGGGTTTTACCAGTGCATCATCAATGATGACGAGCAGATGGATTTTGATGAGGCAGAACGGGTCGTGGTGAGCGCTGCGCTCGCGCTAGTGACCCGTGACCCGGCAGTGAAAACAATTGTGCTGGAGTGCACCAACCTGCCGGTTCACCAGAGCGCGATCGAGGCGGCCACCGGCCGCCCGACCGTCGATCTGGTGAGGATGCTATCCGGGCTGATTTAGACCGGACGAATCCGCGAAGCGGCGGGGCCTTTTTGACCCTGAACCACTTCAAACTCCACCTTCTGGTTTTCCTGAAGGGTGCGGAAGCCCGAGCCTTCGATTTCCTTGAAGTGGGCGAACAGATCTTTGCCGCCGTTATCAGGAGCGATGAAGCCGAAGCCCTTGCTTTCGTTGAACCATTTGACGATGCCGGTTTCCCTGGACATGTTGATTTCCTCTGGAGAGTTTTCGTACACGCGGGATGCATGCACGACGTGCAGAAACACCCACGAAAACTCACCTAAGGGGATTGACCGGACCGCCGAACAAGCCGACAGCGCGCAACCAAAGCGCCGATTGAGAGAAAACGGGTATGCGTCTAGCATCGGCATTGTAACCCGGGATGGACACGAGGGACAGTCGCTGTGCCCGCAAAGCGACAGGCGGACGCGGGAGCCGGAGCGCTGGCACCGCCTCAACCACTCGGGTGACCAACCGAACGACATCAGAGCCGATTCAAAAGGAGCGAGACAATGACCACCCGAACCATCAACCGCCGCCGCGTCATTGGCGCAATCGCCAGCACACCTGTGTTCGGTGCTCCCTGGGTGAGTGCGCAGTCCTGGCCGGACAAACCTGTGCGACTGATCGTGCCCTACCCTGCGGGTGGCGGCGCGGACTCATGGTCCCGCATCGTCTCCGGCCGACTTGAAAAAATTCTCGGCCAGCCAGTCATTCTCGACTACAAGCCCGGTGCGAGTACGATGATCGGAAACGAAGCCGGCGCCCGGGCCACCCCCGATGGCTACACCTTCCTTCTTTACGACAGCACCGGTTTTGCCTACGTACCGAATCTGCGCAAAATCAGTTACGACCCCATCAACGCCTATGTCCCGCTCGCCCATCTGGGAGCGATTCCGTTCGTGATGGTGGCGCACCCCAGCCTGCCAGCGCGCTCGATTCGCGAACTGGTGGCCTATGCCAAGGCTAATCCGGGGAAGGTCAACCATGCGAGCGCCGGCATCGCCTCACCGCATCACCTGATCGCCGAACTTTTCAAGCTTCGCGCTGGCATCCAGATGAACCACGTGCCTTACAAGGGTGCGGTGCAATATGTGGCGGATCTGCTGGGCGGGCAGGTGGATCTGGCGGTCTCCACGGTGGGGCCGGCGCTACAGCACATCCAGGCGGGGAAACTCGTTGCGCTCGGGGGTGCCATGAAGCAGCGCATCAGCGTGCTGCCGAACGTGCCCAGTATTGCTGAGCAGGGGTTTGACGGTTTTGATGCCAAGCCCTGGAACTGTTTTGTTGCGCCGGCAGGCATTCCGCAGGTGGCGCTCGACACGCTACGTCGCGCGCTTCGCACGGTCATTGCCGAACCCGAAGTGGTGGCAGCCCTCGCCAAGGCTGGCATCGAGGAAGCGGGAACGATCCCGCCGGACGGCATTGCGGAGGCCATGCGGGCTGACTTCAAACTTTGGGGCGAGGTGATTCGCGACGCGAAGATCACGCTCGCGAGTTGAGCCGTCCCCGTTCTACTGAAACGACTGCGGCCCGACGCTCGCACGCCGGGCCGCAGCACCCACCTCGAACTTGAACGCTACGCGTTAAGCGCGAGCGGGGCCTTCTGCCATCGCGGCCTTCACCTTTTCCGGAGTGATCGGCACCGAGCGCAAACGCGCACCGGTGGCGTCGAAAATGGCATTGGCAACTGCCGCTGGAATGGCGGTGGGCGTGGGCTCGCCGGCGCCCCAGGGCTGTTCGGTCGGGCGATCGATCAGCACCACCTCCACCTTGGGCGCGTCATGGAAGCGAAGGATCGGGTAGCTCGCCCAGTCCACGCTCGTGACCCGCGCGCGCGTCCAGTTGACCTGCTCCATGAGCGTGCGGCTCACAGTCTGGATCACGCCACCCTCGATCTGGTTGATGAGACCGTCGGGATTGATGATCTGACCGCAATCGTGCGACACGCAGACCCGCGTCACGCGTACCTCGCCGGTCTTGCGCTGCACTTCAACCTCGGCCACTGCCGCCACATAGGTGGTGGCATTGTTGTAACGCACGTAAGAAACACCCCGGCCTTTCAGCACGTCACCAGAACCGCCGGCCGCGTTATGGCCCACCCGCGTCTGCCAGCCCGCTTTCTTCAGTACGGCGCGAAGCGCCTCCAGACCGCGCGCATCCTTCAGCACCCGCAACCGGTACTCGGCCGGATCAGCCTTGGCGGCAAAAGCCAGCTCATCCATGAACGACTCGTTGGCGAAGCTGTTTTCGATGCGACCCGGTGAGCGCAGATGCGATGAGCGGAAGAACGCTTCGGAGATGTGCCGGGTATTGACCGCAACATTCGGAAACGGATACGGCTGCCCGGCATTCTGAAACAGGAAGCCGACCCAGTTGCCGGGTTTGCTCTGGCCAATATCGGTCGCGGCGAGGAGCGGAAAGTCCAAGGGCTTGAACGCAGCAATGTGATTGAGCGCAATATGGAAATCACCCTTCCAGGCGATCACGTTGCCCTGCGCATCCAGTCCCGCTTCGAAGTCCATCGCTCGTGGCGGACTCTTCGGGGCCCGCGCGGTTTCATCGTCACGCATCCATTGCACACGCACCGGCTTACCCACCAGCGTGGCGAGCAGCGCAGCATCAGCTGTGGCGTCTTCGTGACCGTTGCGGCCATAGCAGCCTGAGCCTTCGCAGTAGACAAGCCGGATTGCATTGCGCGGCACGCCCGTGATGCCGGCGAGTTCGTCCATCATCGAGTGCGTAGCCTGAGACGCGGACCACACCAGGAGCTTGCCGTCCTTGAAGTCAGCCACTGCACAAGAGGGACCGAGCGACGCATGCGTCTGCACTGCAAACTCATAGCTCGCCTTGATCCGTTTCGCGCTCGCCGAGAGCCCTGCCGCGATATCACCCGCCTTCTGCGTGGCCTCTTCCTTGGCGACATGGCGCTGGCGCCAGGTCTGGAACACCGTGGACTGCTCGGGCAGAAGCTGCGCCGCCCCCCAGTTGACCGATACCTCGCGCGAAGCCTTGATCGCAGACCACTCGTCACTGGCCAGCACCGCCAGGAAATTGCCTTTGCGTACAGTCTGGACATAGCCCCGCACCTTGCGTGCGGCCGAATCATCAAACGACAGCAGATTGGCGCCGATGTCATCGGGACGAATGACACGCGCGTGCAGCATGCCGGGCACCCGCACATCCTGAACGAACTCAAACTTGCCGGTGACCTTGTCGGGAATATCCACCCGGGCGATCGATTTTCCGATCACTTTGTAATCGGCGGGCGCCTTCAGCTGGATCTTGTCGTTGATCTTGAGCTCAAAGCGTCCGTCACCGATCAGTTCGCCGTAGGTGACCGACTTCGACGCATCATTGCGAACCCGGATCACGCCATCGGAGGCGACCAGATCCGAGGCTGCCACCTTCAGGCGCTCGGCTGCGCGGCCCAACAGCGCGGCGCGCGCGGTGCCACAGGCGCGGCGCAGTTCGCCCCCACCCTGCTGAATGGTGAGATTGGCGCCCGTGAGCCACTGGTCTGGCGTGGTGCCGGTGTCACCCATGTGCATGGTGATACGGGAGAACGGCACATCGAGTTCCTCGGCTGCGATCTGGGATAGCGCGGTGCGGGTGCCGGTTCCCAGGTCGACCTTGCCGACATACACCTCAACCCGGCCATCACGGTGCATGACCAGAAAGGCGTCGACCTGATCTTTGGTGACGATCTTGGCGGCAGGAACGGTAGCGGCCGACGCGGGCGTGGCTGTCAGTCCCAGGGAAAAACCGACCGAGAGTGTGCCGGCTGCGCCAGCCTTCAGGAACTGGCGGCGGTCAATAGTGATTGTCATCGCTGTTTCCCCCTCAGGCGGCCTGGGCTGCGCGCTTGACCGCCGCACAGATCCGCTGTTGCGTGCCGCAACGGCACAGGTTGCCGGCGAGCGCGTCATTGATTTGCGCATCGCTTGGCTTGGGGTTTTTCGCAAGCAGCGCGGCGCTGGCCATGACCATGCCGTTGGTGCAATAGCCGCACTGCACCGCCTGCGCATCGATAAAGGCCTGCTGAACCTTGCCCGGCTTGCCATCGACCGTCAGACCTTCGAGCGTGGTGACTGCGCGACCTTGCACAGCCGATATCGGCACGGCACAAGACCGGGCGACTTCGCCGTTGAGGTGCACAGTGCAGGTTCCGCACTGCGCAAGCCCGCAACCAAATTTTGGGCCGTTCAACTGCAGGTCGTTACGCAGCACGTAAAGCAACGGGGTGTCGGCATCGGCGTCGACACTTTGCGTGCGGCCGTTGACGTTGAGCGTATAACGCGGCATCAGCTTCTCCTCCTGGTTTTACAACTAAAAGCCTTTGACAGGCATTGATCGTCTCCGGAGCCGGTCGGCGACCTGCTCACGAATGCAGGTGCGAGCCTGACGGCGCTCGGTCTGCGGGTCAGCAATAACCTTATGACAGACCGGGGAAATTCGCATTCCTGCGTTTCATCCGAGAATGCCGCGAGCCCGAAGCGCTTCGACCTGATCAGCGGTTACATTGATCTCGGCAAGGACCGACTCGCGGTCTTCGCCCAGACGTGGCGCAGCGCTTCGAATACCCCCCGGCGTGACGGACAGTTTGGGGACGACACCGGGCACCAGGATTTCGTCCCCATCGCGGGTCCGTTGGCGCTGCAGCATGCCCCGCGACTGATAGTGGGGGTCTTCCGCGATGTCGCGCGCGGTGTAGATCCGCCCAGCCGGCACCCGGGCCCGCCCCAGCACATCCAGGACCTCGACCACCGAACGCGAGCCGGTCCAATCGCCGATCGCGGCATCGAGCTCCAACGCCCGCGCCACCCGCCCCGCGTTGTCGGCAAGCGTCGGGTCATCGCCCAGGTCGGCGCGCCCGATCGTTTGCATGAGTCGCTTGAAAATGCTGTCGCCGTTACCGGCAATCAGCACCGCACCGTCGCTACAGGCGTAGGCATTTGAGGGCGCGATGCCTGGCAGCGCCGAACCGGCTGGCTCGCGCACCACACCGAAGGCATCAAACTCGGGAATCAGGCTCTCCATGACGTTGAACACCGATTCATAGAGCGCAACGTCGATCACCTGTCCGCGGCCGCCATTGGCCTGCCGGTGATGAAGCGCAGTCAGCACGCCGATTGTTCCGTGCAGCGCGGCCAGCGTGTCACCGATGGAAATGCCGCAACGCACCGGAAGCCGTCCCGTCTCGCCGGTGAGGTGCCGAAGCCCACCCATCGCCTCGCCAATCGCGCCAAATCCCGGCAGGTCGCGATAGGGCCCGGTCTGACCATAGCCCGAAATGCGCAACATGATGAGCCCGGGGTTGGCGCTCGACAGCGTGTCGTAATCCATCCCCCAGGACTCCAGGGTGCCCGGCCGAAAATTTTCAATCAGCACATCGGCGCTTGCGATCAGCTGCCGTGCAATGTCCTGACCTTCTTCGGTACGCAGATCGATCGCGATCGAACGCTTGTTCCTCGACTGCACCTGCCACCAGACCGAGGTGCCATCCTTGATCAGTCGCCAGTTGCGCAGCGGGTCCCCCGCGCCTGGCGGCTCGATCTTGATGACGTCGGCACCAAAATCGGCCAGCGTCTTGCCTGCAAAGGGACCCGCAATCAGCTGGCCCATTTCCACGACGCGCAGACCGGCCAATGCCTGGGGAGAGACGGTTGGCGTCACTTGCGACGCCGCAATACTCGGATTCATCATCACGCGCTCCGAATCAATCAGGCTTCAGTCGATGGTGGCACCTGACTCACGAACGATCTTCGCCCAGCGAGGCAGATCGGCTGCCACCAGTTGTGCAAACGCCATGGGCGAACTGGTAAACGGCTCGCAGCCCTTCGAGGCGAGTTTTTCAACCGTCTCCGGTGCGGCAATCGCTTTGACGATTTCGTGATGAAGGCGGGAAACGATCGCGGGTGGCGTGCCAGCGGGCGCAAACACGCCATACCAGGGCGTGGACCCAAAGCCTGGGATGGTTTCGCCGATGGTTGGAACATTGGGTAACGCGGCAACGCGCGTTTCATTGACCACGCCCAGCACCTTCAGCTTTCCCGTACCGATGAAGGCAATAGCAGAGGGCAGGCTCTGCACCGAGACCTGCACCTGCCCGCTCAGGAGATCGGTCACGGCGGCGGATGCGCCCTTATAAGGCACATGAACCATGTCGATTCCAGCGGCCTTACCCAGCATCTCGCCGATCAGGTGATTGAGCGTACCGTTACCGGCCGAGCCGATCATGATCTTGCCCGGTTGCCGTTTCGCCTGCGCCACCAGTTCATTGATATTGACCGCTGGAAACGAGGGATTGGCGACCAGTACATAGCCAGCCGTTGCTACGGGGGTGACGGGCTCGAAATCGCGAATGGGATCAAAACCGGTCTGACGGTAGAGCGCTGGATTGATCACATGCGCACTATTCACCGTGAGAAGCAGCGTCTGCCCATCGGCCCGGGCGCGCGCAGCCAGCGCCGTACCGATGTTCCCACCCGCGCCGGGGCGGTTATCAACGATCCATTGAACGCCTGTCTGCTCGGCAAGCCTGTGGGCCAGGATGCGCGCAATCGCGTCGTTTGCGCCACCGGCTGCCTGGGGAACGATCAGCGTCACCGGCTTGCGGGGGAGTGCCGGCGGCTCGGCCGCATGCGCGGGCGCGAGCGAAGCGGTACTCAGCACCGCGGTCAGTAGTGATGGCAGCAGCCCTTTCATTGGAGGTCTCCCGGGTCTGGATTGGACTGCGCGGCATGCTAGGCCCAGAGGCCGGTCGGGAGAATCGCGATGTCAGCGAACGAGCCTTCGCAAAGCGCGAAGGCTAGCGCGAGGCTGCAGATGCCAGATGGGCGAGCATCAGCCGGCCACTACGCGACAGGCGATCGGGATCGCGCGTGCCGATCAGCAGTTCGCGTTCCACCCAGTCACCGGTCAGATCCACGCGGGCCAGCCCCATCGAGCGGATGTGCGGCTGCACAGCATCCAGCGGCAGCACCGCCACCCCCAGTCCGGCTGCAACCATCTGGCACATCGCGTCAAAGCTTCGGACATGTACCCGCACCCTTAACGCCGCGCCGACCGCGCTCGCTTCAACAGCCAGACGCTGGGCGAGCGAGGTCCCCTGTGACAGGCTCACCATGTCGTGCCCCACCAGGTCGGCAAGTGCCACCCGACGTCTGCGGGCGAGCCGATGGCCCCTGGGCACCACCAGCACCAGACGGTCCCGCCGATAGACCTGCGTGTGCAGGCCGAGCGGATCGACGCGCTCGGCGAAAATGCCGATCTCGGCGCGGCCGTCGAGCACAGCCATCACCACTTCGCTGCTGTCGTGCTCGTGCAGTTCGATTCGTAAGCGCGGATGCAAAGCGCCAAAGGCTGCCAGATCAGCCGGCAAAAACTGTGTCACCGCCGACGTATTAGCCCATAGCCGAACCACGCCGACCACACCGCGAGCATGATCGGACAGGTCGGCAGCCAGGCGGTCCACCTCGCCCAAAATCCGCTGGGCATGCGCGACCAGCGCTTCGCCTGCCGCGGTAGCGCGTACGCCCCGTGAGTGGCGCTCGAGAAGCGGCGAGCCCACGGCGGCTTCAAGATCGGCCATCCGGCGACTCGCCGCCGCGAGCGCAAGATGGGTGTGCTCTGCGCCCTTGCTGATGCTGCCGCTTCGAATCACCCGCACAAAGAGTGAGAGTGAAACCAGATCCAGTCGATGCAGATTCATCGGAGTGTCATCGCGATCCAGGAACGTGGACAGTGTAAGGGCTTTCGCCTACAGTCTCAGCCCCGGAAGGCCCCCGCTCCCAGGAGGTCCCGGTCCTGCGAGGCCGTGGCACCGTCTCTTCGCAAGGAAACATCCATGGAAACGCACAATCCCAGACGCCGCTTGCTCACCGCCCTCGCCAGCGCGACCACCGCCAGCGCAATCGGCGTGCCCTCGGTCTACGCGCAATCGAGCACCGGCTGGCCGCAGCGGCCCGTGCGGCTGGTGGTGGCTTTCGCGCCAGGCGGCCCTGCCGATATCGTCGGACGCATTCTGGCGCAGTCGCTGCAGGGCGCACTCGGCCAAGGCGTCGTGGTCGAGAACCGGGCGGGCGCAGGCGGGAATATCGCCTCGCGGTACGTGGCGCGCGAACCCGCGGACGGCTACACGCTTCTGGTGAATACTTCGTCGATGGCGGTCAATCAGACCCTGTTTCGTGACCCGGGCTACGATCTGATGAGCGATGTGACGGCCATCGGGCTGGTAGCCGCCTCGCCCAATATCCTCGTGGTGCCGGTGTCGGAGCCATCGAATAACCTGCGCGAATTTTTCGCGCGCTACAAGGGCCGGGCGCTTTCTTACGGGTCAGCGGGCATTGGCAGCACGCCGCACCTGACCGGCGACCATGTCCTGCGTGTCCTGGGTGGGCTCGACGCCGTACATGTGCCTTATCAGGGTGCAGCGCCAGCACTCACCGCCGCCATTGCCGGGCAGGTTGAGGTCTCCAGCATCGCGCTGCCCCCCGCTGTTCCGCAGATCAAGGCGGGAAAGGTCAAAGCGCTGGCCGTGACCAGCCTGAAGCGGCTCGAATCGCTTCCCGATGTCCCCACCGTCGCTGAAGCGGGTTTCCCCGATTTTGAGGACTACACCTGGGTGGGTTTATTCGGACCGCCACGCCTGCCCACCGAGATCGTTGAACGTCTCAATGTCAGCATCGCCAGCATGGTTCGGCAACCCGAAGTAAGGGAGCGCCTCGCGGCAGCCGGCATGGAGCCCCTGCCGGGCACACCCGCCGAATTCACTGCCTATCTGCGCCGCGAAGTGGCCAAATGGCGCACCATCGTTAAACAGACCGGAGTCACCCCGCAATGAGCGAGTCGTCCAATCTTCCCAAAGGCCATGTCCGCCGGATCGTCACCGGTCATGACACGCAGGGCCGTTCCTATGTCACCGAAGACCGGCCAGCCCCCACCGTGCACACCAACCCCAAGCGTGTGGGCTATGTGATGACACAGCTCTGGATCACCGATGACACGCCGGCGGCGATCGACAATGGTGCCGACCCCACGCTGCGTCCGGTCAAGCTTGAGCCCCCCCCACGTGGCAGCGTGGTGCGCATCATCGAGTTCGGGCCCGAGGGCGACTGGATTCGCAACATCGATGCTTCGGGCACCCGCGAAGCGTGGGGCGCACTGGGGACCGCCACCGCCTCCACCAATACCGAGGGCAAGGCGAAGCATCCTTTCATGCATCGTACCGAGAGTGTCGATTACGCACTGGTGCTCGACGGCGAGATCACGCTCGTGCTCGACAAAGAGGAAGTCCTCATGAAAAAGGGCGATTTTCTGGTGGAGCGCGGCACCAACCACGCCTGGGCCAACCGCTCAGGCAAGCCCTGTCGCATGCTGTTCGTGCTGATCGGTGGCAGCTTCGACCCCGACATCAGCCGGCACTTTGGCAGCATCGAACACTGACGCACTTCGTACCGTCCCGCGAGGAATCACCATGACCGCCCTATCCCGTAGCCTCTTCGCCGTGATCGCTCTGGCCGTCGTTGCGCTGCCCGCCCTGGCGCAGGCGCAGTCGGCCGCCTGGCCCAGCCGCCCTGTCCGCTACATCGTCCCGTTTCCACCGGGTGGCAGCGCCGACGCTATTTCGCGCCTGCTCGCTGCGGAAATGTCACGCACCTTCGGTCAGCAGGTGGTGGTCGAAAATCGCCCTGGCGCGGGCGCTACCATCGGCGTGGACCAGGGAGTGAAGGCGGCACCCGACGGTCATACGATTTTTCTCGCCCCGGCGGGCGCGATGGCAATCAACTTGTCGCTGATGCCGAAACTGCCCTATGACCCGCTTAAAGATGTGCAGCCCATCTCGCTTCTCGCACTCATCCCAATGGTCGCAGCCGTCCCCGGTGACAGCGCTGCGCGCTCGGTGGCCGACTTCATCGGCCAGGCCCGCGCCAAACCGGGCGCCTTGTCCTACGGGTCGGCGGGTAACGGAACCGCCATGCACCTGTCTGGCGAAATGTTCCAGCAGATGACCGGTACGCGCCTTGCGCATGTGCCCTATAAAGGCAGCGGCCCGGCGGTCACCGATCTCCTTACCGGCGCAATTCCAATCGCATTCGTGGACCTGTCGTCGGCGCTCCCCCATATACGAGCGGGTAAGGTCCGTGGCCTCGCCACACTCGGCGCGCAGCGCACGCTCAGCGCCCCGGAGTTGCCCACCATGGCCGAGCAGGGCGTGGCAGGCTATGACGCGGTCGGCTGGTTCGGGCTCGCCGGACCGATTGGCATGCCCACCGAAGTGGTCGAACGATTCGCAGCCGAAGTGGGTCGCGTCATGCGCCTGCCCGATGTGCGCGAGAAATCGCTTGCCCTGGGCGCTGAGCCTGCTGCGGGAACCCCGGCACAATTTGCTGCGTTTATCCGCGCCGAGATCCCGAAGTGGGCAGCCGTAGTGAAGGCCGGTAACGTGAAGGTCGACTGAGCGTACACGGCGGGGACCGCTCGCAGGCAGCAGACCGATGACCGATCCTCTGCTCCTGATCCTGGTCTATGCGGGTTTCCTCGCGCTGACGCTCTTCTTCAGAGGGCGGGTGCTTCAGGGCCGCTGGTGGTTCCTGCTCAGGAGTTTTTTGCCCAACTGGCGTTTTTATCACCGGGTGGGTGCCGCACCGGTGATGGTGGTCCGCGCCGGTTACCCGGACGGTCGCTGGACCGACTGGCACGGTAGCGTGCCGCGGGCTCAACGCTCGCTCGATCAGCTTTTTCACAACCCGTCCAACAATCGGTTGCTGCTCGATCAGAGTCTGATCGAGCACCTGTACGCCGACCTGCGAGACCTGTCCGATCCCGACGCGCTGACGCGGCTGGTGAGCTACCGGCTGACCTGTGAACTCGCGCGCGCACGCGCCTTGTCCGACGCCCCCTCGGCCACCCATTTGCAATTTGAAATCCGCCTGATTCCACCCTACGGTGCGGCGAGCGCCGACACCGCAGTCCTGACGTCGCCCGTCCTTGCCACCGCGGCGCGGGAGACCCCGGGTCCATGATGCTCACACTCGAGGCGGCGCTCAATGCGCTCTTGTGGCTGACTGCAATCAGCGTTCTCATCCAATGCGCCGAGGCGCTTCGCCTGCAGGCGGGTGGGCCGTTGCTTGCGCCCTGGCCCTGGTCGATTCAGCGCGATGACCTGGCGGGCAGCTCGCGCACGGTTCGGATGGTGTTCGACTGGCTCTATCGGCCAGCGGGCCATCGCACGCATCTGATGCTTCACGCGCTCGCGGCGGCCAGCCTCCCGGTGTGGGGACCGACCATCCCCACAGCCCTCTTCCTGCTTGCCAGCCAGGTCTTGATTTCGATCCGCTTTCGCGGTGCCTTCAACGGCGGCTCCGACTTCATGACGCTGGTCGTGCTCATGGGCATTGCGGTGGGTACCGTTGCCAAACCCTGGGTCGGTGCATCACTCGCCTGGCAGGCGGGGTTGTGGGTCATCAGCATTCAGGCGCTCAGCTCGTACTTCCTCTCTGGCACGGTGAAGCTGCGCTACGTGGGCTGGCGTGATGGCCGCGCGCTCCCGACGCTACTTGATGGCGGCATTTATGGGCCCCTGGCTGCTCACAGCGTGCTGCGACGCCGGCCGGTGGCCATCGCCTGCTCCTGGGCTTTCATTGTCTGGGAGGCCGCCTTTCCGCTTGCCATGATCGATCCCCGCATCACCACACTCTGGTGCTCGATTGGCGCGGTCTTCCACTTTCTGGTGTGGTGGTTCTTCGGGCTGAACCGGTTCTTCTGGGCCTGGCTCGCTACGTTTCCGGCGCTGATTGGCTGCGCGACGATGCTCCGAGGTTGACCCCCTTCAGAACCGCCTCATCGCCTCCACCACCCTGGCCCTGAACGCCGCGAGCGACTGCTCGGTCGCCACATTCATATGGTAGTGCGCGTGATATTCGGTGCGTACGCCTGGTCCGGTGAGCCTCGGCAGGTAACGCGTGATGATGCGTCTCGGGGGATCGCCCATGTAGATCGCCATCCAGCGCGGACGACCGTAGGTGGTGATGCCTGCGATGCGACGAATGTTGGTGAGCGCCGGACGTACATTGGCCGGATCGCTGATGTCAAAGGCCACACCTGGCATGAGCACCCTGTCGAAGAAGCCCTTCAGCATGGCGGGGGGCCCGAACGTCCACACCGGAAAACACAGCACCAGGGCCTCGGCGCGACGCAATCGCTCAACATAGCCACGGACCGGCTCGATATTGGAAGGCTCCTCGTGATAGCCCAGCCGCTCCTCGCGGGACATCACCGGATTGAAGCCTTCAGCGTAGAGATCGCAGTCATCCACCTCATGCCCGGCAGCGCGGAGCGTTGCCACCACGTCCGAATGCAGCGAGGCATGAAAACTGGTTTCCACCGGATGACAGAAAAGAACCATCACCCGCATGACCGTATCTTTCTCAGGCGCCAGCGTGGATTTCCTGCTCGCCGTGGCGAGCGAGGAGTTCCATCAACTGTTTGCGGATCAGCATGCCCGGGCGGTCACTGTCCATAGAAAACTCAACGCCGCGACGCCGCGTATCGACCAGTGCGTCCGGGTCAGTGGCCTCCAGCATTTCGCGGTCTTCGGCCGTGATCTGCCGGTCAAACTCAACAAGCATCGCTTCGGGACAGTCGGCCTCGGTGTCATTCCGAAACAGCCACTGGACGAGCTGCATACGGCGGTCATCGATCGGCGTGAAGCAGTTGATGATCACATGCCGCACGCCACTTGGATATTCGATATCAAGCCGACGCGAAAAAGGCAGGAAATAAGCATTGCGCATCAGGCGCGTGGTGATGGGCTCGGTGGTGCCGCTCACCTTGTGAAACGCGGGCGGGTTGACCGCATCAATCAGCGTTTCAGCGTAAAAGCCACCCTCGCGCTCCACCAGCTCATAACGGCTGGGGCGCGGCTGAGCCGCCACGCCAAAGGTGGCGCGATGCACGAAACTGAAATGGGAGTTGTCGAAACTGTTTTCGAGCGCGCGTAGCGGGCTGGTTGCCCAGGTTTCATAGAACTGAAAGATGGTGCGCCAGCCAAGCGCGCCGAATTCGGGAACCTCGGGAATGGGCGCGATCGGCTCCTCCAGTGCGACCCAGGCATAACCGTAGCGCTCCACACAGCGATACGCCGGTGTGCAGTAGTCGGGTGGAATGGCGCGCGAGGAGTCGTATTGCGGAATACGAATCACTTTGCCCGAACGGTCATAGCGCCAGCCGTGGTAGCCGCACTCGAGAACGCCACCGTCGCAGCGCCCTTTCGAGAGCCGCGCGGTGCGGTGGCAACAGCGATCTCTGAGCGCGGCCGGCTGCCCCGCTGCATCGAGGAACAGCACGATCGGTTCGCCCAACAGCGTGAACGGAACGGGCTGCTGCTCGCGCAGCGTGTTGATGGGCACCACCGCATGCCAGAACTTTCTGAAGACGCGCTGCTGCGAGGTGAGCATGAGCCGTTCCCGAAGACGGCGCCTAGAACGACGGCAAGGTGGACAGCGAGATGCGCCCGCTCGCGGCATCGGCCATGATCGACTCACGCTGTTCCCAGCCCCGGAGCTTGCCGGGATTGAGGAGCCCGGAGGGATCGAACTTCATCTTGGTGGCCACGATGTCGGGGTTCACCTGCCCCTGTTTTCCGTCCTCAACAATGTACACATGGGGGTTCGCGATATAGACGCCGTGATCGCGGTGAATCTGCATGATTTCATTGAGCCGCTCTTCGGTGGTGAAGCGAACCAGCTGCAGCCCCGAGCAGTTCATCGCGCCCTCTTTGGTGCGGATGAATTCCAGATGCACCAGCACCTCGTCACCCAGCTTCTGGCGCAAGGCTTTGGCCTGCTGCACATGACGCGAAGGATCGAATCCGCTCTGAATATAAGTCAGCCCCTTATCCACCTTGAGCGCATGCAGCGTGGTGTGATTCCAGGTGTATTCGACAATGGTGCGATTACTCTTTTTAACCTCTTGAGCGGTTTTGCGATAGGTGATCGACCCGCCAAACTGCCCCAGCACCTGCAGCATGCCCGGCTCGGAAAACTCGGCCACCAGCATCAGGATGGCGTGCGAGCCGGGCTTCATCTGACCGGCAAGCTGGGGCACGGCGCGCATCAGAATCTCGGGAATGGGATCGGCCAGCAGCGTGACGCTTTTTTTGACGATCCCTGGCGATACCGCAAGCGCCTGACCAAACTCAATCGCAGCATCAAAGCTGTCAAAGCATGCGATCGCCTCGAGCCAGGGGTGGGCAGGCGCCAACCCCACTTCAAGTTCGAGCACCAGACCGTTGGTGCCATAGACATGGTGCAGCAGCAGGGCCTCGGGCGCACGAACTTCCACGGCGCGCGGCTCGGGCTCGATGGTCATGGCACGCACGCCAAAGACATTGCCGGTGGAGGCCAGCGGCCCGTAATTGACCGAGCCCACGCCACCAAAGCCGCCACCGTAGAGGCCGCCCAGCGTGGCACTGCGAAAGGTGCTGGGCACGCAGCGGAGCTCCCAGCCCATTCCGCCGCCTTCCGCAGTCTGCGTCTGCCGGTCAAGCTCCATCATGCGGATGCCGGCTTGGGCACGCGCCACACCGGGCTTGTGCCAGAGCAGCTTGTTGTAGGCCGACAGATCAAGAATGACGCCGCCATGGAGTGGCATGCACTGCCCGTAGTTACCGGTGCCACTGCCGCGTACCGTGATCGGCACGCCAGACCGGGCACACGCACCCACCACCGCACGGATTTCATCCTCGGTGCGGGGGCGCGCGACAGCATCGGCACGCAGATGGTCAAGCTGGCGCTTGAGCACCGGGCTGAACCAGTAAAAGTCCTGGCTCAGGCGCTCCACCCGCGAATCGGTGATCCACTCGATCGCGCTCAGCTGCGAAGCCATCTCGGCGGTATGCGCCTGGACGCGCGAAACATCGAAACTTGCACTCATGCGGAACAGGTCCTGTCGACAAATGCCTGCGCCTCACGGCGCAGACGAGAAAGATCAAGGCCTGGAATGGTGCCGTTTTCCACCACCACCCGGCCCTGCACCAGCACAGCCTTGAGCGACGGCTGCCCGCCGCACACCACCGGCCCCGAGGCCGGATCGTGCATACCGAAATAGCGGGGGTGGTCGAGGTCATAAAGAACCAGATCCGCCGCCATGCCCACTGCGATTGAGCCAACGCCATCCAGGCCCAGCACCCGAGCGCCGCCCACGGTGCCGAGATGCACCACATCCTCTGCGGTCATCGCCCCCGCATGGCCGCCAGGTTGCATCACCCGGGAGCTGTGTGCGCGCGCATCGGGCCGTTCTCCGCTGCGAGGATCAGCGCGGTGGAGCAACCAGCAGGCATGGGCCTCGTTGGTCATGTCGGCGGCCTCATTGGAGGCGGCGCCATCGACTGCCAGACCAATGGGCACACCCGCCGCCATGGCCTCCGGGATGCGTGCAATGCCTGAACCCAGCCGCGCGTTGCTCTGCGGGCAATGCGCAATTCCGGTGCCAGTGCTGGCGCACATCGCAATCTCGTCATCAGACAGATGCACCATATGAGCGAACCACACGTCGTTGCCCACCCACTCATGCTCGGCGACAAACTGCATGGGTGTGCAACCGTGCACGTCTCGAGCCCAGCGCACGTAGTCAAAGCTCTCCGACAAATGACTGTGCAACCGGATGCCAAGCGCGCGGGCGGCCCGCGCCATCTCGCGCAACTGGTCAGGCGAGCAACTCCAGGACGGCGTGGTGATCGCGCTCACGACACGTCGCATCGATGTGGGCGAGGCGTCATGAAAATTGTTCACATCCCGTTCAACCGAGGCGAGAAAACCATCCAGTGTTTCGGGACTCACCTGGGGGGGCGCATTGGCATCGGTCATGGCGCGCGACTGGGTTTGACCGCCCCGGCAAAGCACCATCCGGACGCCCAGTTTCTCCGCCTCTTCGAAGACCGCTCGTGAAGCATCGAACGGCATGCCAGGCCAGTAGTGGTACTGGTGGTCGGCAATAGTGGTGCAACCCGAGAGAAGCAACTCCACCAGACCGATACGGGCGGCGAGCCGGAGCGATTCCTCTGCATCGAAAAATCGGCGATAAGGCACCGGCACCGCACCCAGCCAGGGTACGAGCGCGAGATTGATGCCCGCCGGAATGCCTTTCAACAGGCTCTGGAAGAGATGGTGATGGGTGTTGACCCAGCCCGGATAAACGACACAACCCGAGGCATCGATGACGCGCTCGCCAGGCTCGGGCCGGAGGGACCCGATTGCGGAGATTACGCCATTGCGAACACGGACATCGTTGCCCGCGCTCGCGCGCATGGCCGCCCCCGCAAGCCCGGTCCAGAGCGCATCCGCACCGCGGATCAGAAGATTACTCATGAGATGTCTCACTTTCGTGCCACCCGCCCAGCGCCCAGCGCGACAGCACTGACATCAGGACAAAGAGCAGCACCCCCGCTACGGTAATGAGGACCAGCGCTGCGAACATACGTGGAATGTTCAGCTGGTAACCCGCCTGCAGGATCTGGTAGGCCAACCCGGTTCCGGTACCGCCGGTGCCAGCGACGAATTCGGCAACCACCGCGCCGATCAGGGCCAGCCCCGAGCTGATCCGCAAGCCGCCAAAAAAATACGGCAGCGCTGAAGGCACGCGCAGGCGAAACAGCAATTGCATGCGGCTTGCACGGTTCATGCGGAAATAGGCCAGCAGCCCAGGATTGACGCTCCGCAGTCCCAGCGTGGTGTTGGAGATGATGGGAAAGAGTGCCACCAGCGTGGCGCAGATCACGAGCGACGCAAGCGGATCCTTCACCCAGATGATGATGAGCGGAGCGATTGCCACAATGGGCGTGACCTGCAACAGCACTGCATAAGGAAAAAACGCTGTTTCGATCATTCGGCTCTGCACGAAGGCCGCAGCCACCACGACCCCCACCACCACCGCTGCGATGAAGGAGAACAGCGTGATACGAAGCGTGTTGTAGAGCGCTCCAAACAACAGATTGGCATCCGCCACCAGGGTTTGCGCCACCCGGGCCGGCGACGGCACCAGAAACGCCGGAATCTCGAACGCCACCACCAGCCCCTGCCAGAGACCGATCAGCACCACCGCAACAATGAGAGGATAAACAACGCGCGCAGCCGAATTATTCATGCCAGCGCCTCGTCTTCCCGCGCCCCACTTGCTCGAAGCAGGCAATCCTGCAACTGCTTGGCGTAGGTGGCAAACCGTTGCGACACACGGAAATCGGCACTACGCGGATAAGGCTCGTCAATGATCACCTCTTCGACAATCCGCCCAGGCCGCGCCGCCATCACGATGACGCGATTCGACAGATACACCGCTTCGGTAATGGAGTGGGTCACGAAGATCACTGTGAGACCGTTGGCCTGCCAGAGATCGAGCAGATCGCTGTCCAACCGATTACGCGTGATTTCATCCAGGGCGCCGAACGGTTCGTCCATCAGTAAAAGCGTGGGTTCGGTCACCAGGCCGCGCGCAATCGACACCCGCATCTGCATACCGCCGGAAAGTTGGCGCGGCAGATTGTCTTCAAATCGCTCGAGCCCCACCATCTTGAGGGCCTGCCGGACCCGCGGTTCGGACTGCGCCTTCGGCACCTTGGCAAGATCCATGGGCAGCCGCACGTTGGTAAGCACGTTCGCCCAGGGCATCAGGGTGGCTTCCTGGAACACAAAGCTCAACCGGTGCCCTGAGCTTTCCACCTGATCGACCGGCTTTCGCCAGAGCAGCAGACGACCGTCCGACGGTTCGAGCAGTCCCGCCACCATTTTCAGCAACGTACTCTTGCCGCACCCGGACGGACCCAGCAGGGTGATGAACTCCCCCTCACGCACGGTGAGGTTGACCGGCAGGAGCGCCTGTGTGCCGTTGGGATAGGTTTTTTCAACTGAGAGCACTTCAACCGCGGGCACTGGCTCGCCCGCGATTGCTGCTGCGTCACGACCCGCGTTCAGGGCATCACCTTCAGATCGCGGACAAACTCGGTGGTGTAGGTACGTGCGAGCGACACCTTCGCCGGATCGATGAGTTTCATCTCGACCATCATTTCGTAGGTCTTTTTCATGCGATCGTCGGTGATCACACCGATGCCGAGCTTGGCCGCGTCACCGCCCATCACCATGCCTGAGGACTTGAGCAGGTTGATGCCGTTAACGAGTTTGTCGTCGGTCATGTTGGGATTGTCTTTCTTGATGGCGGCGTTCGCGGCCGACGGATCACCCTGCAGGTAATCCTTCCAGCCCTGCATCGTGGCGCGAACAAACGCCGCCACCGCCTTGGGCCGCTGCTTTACGGTTTTCTCCATGCAAACGATGGTGGTGGAGTACGGGGGCCAACCGTGATCTGAAAGCAGGAACACATTGGGCTTGAACTTCGCCTGCTGCTCGATCGCAAAGGGCTCGCTCGTCATGTAGCCCTGCTGCACCACGTTTTTGTCGGCAATGAACGGCTGCACATTGAACGTGTAGGGCCGCACCTGCGAGTCCTGCAGCTTGTAGGCAGCCTTAAGCCAGGGCCAGTAGGAATTCTGAGCGCCGGTGGAGATGAGGATGGTCTTGCCACGCAGATCCTCCATCTTGTTGAGCACACCGGGATGCCCGATCA
>JALREG010000395.1 GCA_023253905.1 Burkholderiaceae bacterium | reverse complement strand
TGCGCTCAGGTTGACCGCCTTGCCGGCGGTATTGATGGTGGCGGTGCCATTGTTCTGGCTCGCCGACGTAGCCGTCCAGTCTGAAGCGATGCTGGCGGTCACATTGGCACCGGCACTGATCTGAATGACATCGATCCCGCTTCCCAGGTCAGTGATCGTGTCGGCCCCGACATCAATCAGGAACAGATCGTCCCCCGCGCTGCCGGTCAGTTGGTCATTGCCGGTGAACCCGCGAAGCGTGTCGTTACCGGTGCCCCCGGTGAGGGAGTCGTTAAGCCCCGAACCGACAAACGACGCCGCCGTACCCGTGTTGGTCACACTCCATCCGCTCGTCCCGCTCGTGATCGCGGACAGATTGACGCCAAACCCTGCTGAACTCAGATTGGCGGTACCGCTATTCAGGTTCCCTGCTGCAGCGGTCCAGGCCTTGTTCACCGTGGCGTTGGCGGTGGCGCCGCCGCTCACCACCAACAGGTCATTGTCCAGGCCGATATCAGTGATCGTGTCGGTGCCCGCAGCGACTTCGAAGGTGTCAGCGCCAGTGCCGCCCGTGAGCGAGTCGTTGCCCAGCCCTCCGCGAAGCGTGTCATCGCCTGTGCCGCCCACCAAGGTATCGGCCAGTGCTGAACCGACCAGCGTGGTCTGGGGGCCGGTGTTGGTGACGCGCCATCCCAGATCGGTGGTGACTGCAGACAGATTCACACTCAGCCCTGGAGTGCTGAGGTTGGCTGCGCCCTTGTTACTGCTGGCCGCGACGGCTGTCCAGGCATTGACGACGGTCGCCTGCGCGGTGGCGCCCGCGAGGATGATCAGCGTGTCCTGGTTATTGCCGAGGTCATCGATGGTGTCGGTACCTTTCGCCACCGTGAAGATGTCGTTACCCAGACCGCCGGTCAGCGTGTCATTTCCAATGCCACCCTGAAGCGTGTCAGCAAACCCGGAGCCGAGTACACGTTCGACGCCGCTGATCCGGTCGTCGCCTGCCCCGCCGCTGGCCGTGCCCAGTTCCAGGTTGACGTTGACCCCGGCTACTGCGGTGGCATAGCTCACCAGGTCGCTGCCTCCTGCCCCGGTGAGCGTGTCGTTACCCAATCCGCCCGTGAGCGAATCATCGCCGTTTCCGCCTGTGAGGGAATCCCCCAGTGCCGATCCTGTGAGTTCAGCGGCAGCGCCGTTGTTGGTGATCGTCCAGCCTGCGGATCCGGTCGCGATGGATGTCAGGTCGATATTGAATCCGGGCGTGGTGAGGTTGGTGGTGCCGTCATTTCGGCTGGTGATGTCAGCCGTCCAGATACCAGTGAAATCCGCCACGACGGTCGCGCCACTTGCGACCTGCACCGCGTCGGCTCCCGTGCCGAGGTCGGCGATGGTGTCGGTGCCAGCACTGATGACGAAGGTGTCCGCGCCGATGCCGCCGGTGAGCGTGTCATTGCCCGTGCCGCCGGTGATGGTGTCGTTGAGCGCCGACCCCGCGAGTTGCGTGGCCGCGCCGGTGTTCTGAATGCGCCAGCCGCCACCGGTATTGATTGAACTCAGGTTGACCTGAAGGCCGGGGGTGAGGATTCGGGCGCTACCGTTGTTGACGCTCGCGACACTGGCGGTCCAGGCGGTATGGAGCGTTGCATCGACAGATCCAGCGGCTCTGACCTCGAGCACGTCTGCGCCATGACCCAAGTCGGCGACGATCGCTGTTGCACCGGTGATCACAAAGCGGTCGGCGCCTGCACCACCGGTAATGGTGTCGTTACCTGCGCCGCCCGCGAGCGTGTCATTGAGCGCAGAGCCCAGCAGTTGCTCGATTCCGGAAAGGGTATCGCTACCCGCGCCGCCGGTCGATGTCCCGAGATCGATATCAACATTGACCGCCGTGCCGGCAGCCGAGTAGTCGGCGAGGTCAACCCCAGCGCCCCCGACCAGCGCATCGTTACCCGCGCCGCCCGCCAACGTATCGTTACCGGTTCCGCCATTTAGCGTGTCATCAAATGCCGAACCGGTGAGGGTGGTGGCTGCGCCGTTATTGGTGACGTTCCAGCCTTGTCCTGCGTTGACCGCAGCAAGGTTCACGACAAAGCCGCCGGTGGTGATTCGCGCTGAACCCAGGTTGCTACTCGACGAGGTGGTGATCCAGTCGGCTACGACGGTGCCAAGCGCCGTTGCACCCGGGTTCGTTACCTGAACCACATCAACTCCGGTTCCGAGGTCGGTGAGGTTGTCGGTGCCGCCACCAATCTGATAGGTATCAGCGCCGTCGCCGCCGGTAAACGTATCGTTTCCTGAGCCGCTGATCAGCGTGTCGTTGTATTGCGATCCGCGCACCAGTTCGATGCTGGTGAGGCCGTCATTGCCCGCTGCGCCGCTCGATACCCCGTTCGACAAGTCGACCGTCACGGGACCGCTCGCAGCCTGGTAATCGGCCAGATCGTTACCGCCCCCGCCCACCAGAACATCGTTACCGAGTCCGCCGATGAACGTGTCGTGACCGGTGCCGCCTGTCAGCGAATCGTCGAGCTCGGAGCCAGTCATCGCGATCGCGGCGCCGGTGTTGGTGACGCGCCAACCGCTTCCTGTCGTGATGGCTGCGAGATTGATCGTGAGGCCAGGGGTTGTGACGGTGACCAGGCCATCGTTTCGGCTGTCGCTGGTGGCGGTCCATGCGTTGGCAAGCGTGGCGTTGGCGCTTGAGCCGCTCGAGACCCGAAGAATATCGACGCCGCTTCCGAGATCGCTCACCGTGTCAACGCCGCCGGTGACCAGGAAAGTATCGTTACCCGGGCCGCCGACCAGCGTGTCACTCCCCAGGGCGCCCGACAGCGTGTCATTGAGGCTCGATCCGGTAAGCCGGGCGGCGGTGGTGCTGTTGTTGATCCTCCAGCCCACGCCCGCGGTGATCAGCGACAGATTGACGTCAAGGCCTGCTGTGTTGAGTGTTGCGATGCCCTCGTTCCGGCTGGCGGCACTGGCGCTCCAGGTTGCGCCTATGGTTGCCGTCAGCGTGGCGCCTGCGGACACCACCACCACATCGCCACCAAGACCCAGGTCCGTGACCGTGTCCGAGCCAGCGGTGATCTGGAAAGTGTCATTGCCCAGACCGCCAGTGAGCGTGTTGTCCCCCGCGCTTCCCGTGAACGTGTCGTTGTAGGCTGAACCACGAATCTGTTCGATATTGGAAAGCGCATCACTGCCTGCACCACCCGAAGCGGTTCCAGCGGTCAAATCGACCGTCACCGCGGCGACGGCGAATTGATAGTCAACCAGATCGAAACCGCCCGCACCATCGATCGTGTCGTTCCCGGCAGCACCCGACAAGGTGTCATCGCCGCTTCCGCCTTCAAGGGTGTCCTGGAGCGCGGATCCCGTGAGTGAGGTTGCGCTTCCGCTGTTACTGAGCCGCCAGCCAAGACCTGTGTTGATTGCGGTCAGGTCCATGCTGACGCCCGCGCTGCCGATTCGCGCGGTCCCTGCATTGCTGCTTGCCGACGTGGCAGTCCAGGGCTGAGTGACGGTCGCATCAACCGTTGCGCCAGCGCTTACGATGATGACATCGACGCCGTTTCCGACGTCCAGAACCGAATCGGTGCCCGCGGTGATCAGGAACCGGTCGGCTCCTGCATTACCTTTAATCGTATCGTTGCCCGCGCCGCCGGTGATGGTGTCGGCGAGCGCCGAGCCGGTGAGGGTGGTGGCCGCGCCGCTGTTGACCAAGGTCCAGCCCAAGCCGGACACCACGGCAGTGAGGTCGATCGCGAGGCCGTTGGTGCGAAGAAGCGCCGATCCGGCGTTGCTGCTTGCTGCCGTAGCGGTCCAGGCGGCAGCCAGATCCGCCTCCACCCGGGTAGTGCTACCCGTGACGACCACGACGTCGGCGTCGGTGCCGAGATCGGTGATGGTGTCGACGCCGGCAGCAATCTCGAACCGGTCGGCGCCTGCGAGTCCGGTAAAGGTGTCGTTGCCGCCGCTTCCCGCGATGGTGTCGCCAAAGAGCGACCCCTTCACTCGTTCGAAACTGATCAGCGCATCGGTGCCGGCGCCGCCTGCTGACGATTCGTTACCCAAATCGACCGACACCGCGGAGGGTGCGGCTGAGTAATCGAGCAGGTCATTGCCGAGACCACCGAGCAGGCTGTCGTCGCCTGGCCCGCCGATGATCGTGTCGTCACCCGCATCGCCGCCTGTGAGTGTGTCGTTTCGCGTCGACCCGGTGAGCGTGGTGGCAGCCGCTGTGTTTCTCACGTCCCAACCGAGGCCTTGCACCACGGCTGAGAGGTTGACTGCGAGTCCGGGCGTAACAACCAGCGCACGGCCGTCGTTGCGACTCGCCGACGTTGACGTCCAGGGTTGTACGACCGTGGCGTTGACGGTAGCCGTGAGAGCGGTGACGCGCAGTACGTCAGTGCCATTGCCGAGGTCGGTGAACGTGTCGGTGCCGGAGTCGACGATCACGGTATCGGCGCCAGCGCCCGCCGTGACGCGGTCATTGCCAGCACTGCCCTGAAGCGTATCGTCGAAGTCACCGCCCACCAGGGTGTCGTTACGCGCAGACCCGGTGAGCGAGGTCGCGGAGCCGGTGTTGGTCAGCGTCCATCCGCTACCGGCTGCGGTGATAGCCGCGAGATTGACCGAGACGCCCGAGGTGGTGAGGGTGGCGGTGCCGCTGTTGCGGCTCGCTGAGGTGGCGGTCCAGGCACCGGTCACCGTACCATTCAAGACCGCGGCCGACTCAATTTGCAGGATGTCCGTCCCCTGACCGATGTCGCTCAGGGTGTCGGTTCCGAAATCGATGATCACCAGATCATCACCACTGCCTGCAAGCAGGACATCGTTACCCGGGCCGCCGCGTAGCGTATCGGCGCCTACGCCTCCTGTCAGGGTGTCTGCCAGCCCAGAGCCCGTGAACGCGGCACCAGCGCCGAGGTTGACGACGTTCCAGCCGTTATCGGTGGTGATGGCCGACAGGTCAACCAAACGCCCGGCACTACTCAGGTTGGCAGTGCCCTGGTTGGTGCTGTCGGCCCCAGCGGTCCAATCGCCAGCGACGCTAGCGTTGACGGTGACGCCAGAAGCGATACGCAATCGGTCAGCGCCGATGCCAAGATCGACGATGCTGTCGACGCCGCTGTCGGCGTCGAAAAGATCCGCGCCAGTGCCGCCGGTGAGGGTGTCGTTCGACACACCGCCCCGGAGGGTATCGTTACCCGATGCGCCGACCAGGGTATCTTCGAGCGCTGAGCCCGCGAACAACGCGGCCGATCCGGTGTTTTCAACATACCAGCCCAGCCCTGCGGTGATGGCGGTGAGCACCACGTTGCGGCCCGAACTCGAGAGCCGGGCCGTGCCATCGTTGCGGCTGGCGGACGTTGCGGTCCAGTCTTCGACAACGCTCGCCTCGGCGGTGGCGCCGTTGCTCACCACGAGCACGTCGAGACCCCGACCGAGGTCGAGAATTGAATCCGTCCCTCCGTTTGCCAAAATGGAGTCGGCTCCCTGGCCAGCGGTGATGCGGTCGTTACCTACGCCGCCTTCGATCGTGTCATCGCCGCTGCCGCCGGTGAGGGTGTCGTTACGCGCTGAACCCGTGAGGCGGGTTGCTGCGCCAGTGTTGAGTACATTCCAGCCGGCCCCTGCAGTGATTGCGGTGAGGTCAATTGCGAGGCCGCCTGTGGTGATGTTTGCATTGCCATCATTGCGACTGGCGGACGGTGATGTCCAGGTGCCGGTGGCGGTTGCGTTGACCGTGGCGCCAGTGGCTACCTGGAGAACGTCCAGGCCGCTGCCGAGGTCGTTGAAGGTATCGGTTCCGGCATCAACCACCACGGTATCGCCGCCCGCGCCCGCGCTGATCTGATCATTGCCACCGGCGCCGCGCAGGGTGTCGTCGCCCGTGCCACCCGTGATGGAGTCCGCAAGCATTGAACCGGTAAAGGATGCGCGCGCGCCGGTATTGTTCACCCGCCAGCCGTTTCCGCTTGCAATCGCCTCAAGGTTGATGTCGACACCCGAGGCGGTGAGGTTGGCCGTACCGCTGTTGTTGCTCGCCGAGGTGGCGGTCCACGCGCCCGTGACGATTCCGTTCAGGGTGCTGCCGGAGGCCACCTGAACGATATCCACTCCCTGACCGATGTCGCTCGCCTGGTCGGTACCGAGGTCGATCACAAAGAGATCGATGCCTGCGCCGCCGGTGAGACTGTCGTCACCGTTTAAACCGCGGAGGGTGTCATCGCCTGTTCCACCGCTGACGGTGTCGTTCCAGATTGAGCCTTTGATCGACGCGCTGCTACCGATGTTCGAGATGTTCCAACCTGCGCCGCTCGCCACGGTACTGAGATCGACCGTCTGCCCAACGGTGTTGATGTTGGCTGTGCCCAGATTCTCGCTGCCAGGGCCGGCAGTCCAGGGGCCAACGACGGTTGCGTCGACGCGGCCCAAGGCCGCCACTTTCAGGATGTCATGCCCCAGACCCAGGTCGGCGATGGCGTCGGTGCCCGAGTCGACGTCGAACAGATCAACACCCTGAGCGCCTGACAGCGAATCGTTACCGGGCCCTCCGCGCAGCGTGTCGTTACCTTCGCCACCGATCAACGTGTCGGTGAGATCTGAGCCGATAAAGCTCGAGGCCGCGCCGGTGTTGGTGAGCTTCCAGCCGCGGCCTTTAGACACAGCGCTCAGGTCTACGGAAATGCCCGGGGTGAACAGATTGACGTTCCCCCAGTTATAGCTGGTGGGGCCTGCGTTCCATGTCGCCACCACATCGGCGTTCAGTGTGGCGCCCGCTTCGACGTGCACGATGTCCAGACCGCGACCGAGGTCGGTGAGCGTGTCGACGCCAGCGGTGATCTCGATCGTGTCTCCGCTGAGACCACCAGTGAGACTGTCATCGCCTTCAAGTCCGGTCAGCGTATCCGACTGTGCGCCGCCAGTCAGCGTGTCGTTGAACCGGGAGCCGGTAAAGAGTGCAGCGGCGCCCGTGTTGGTGACCTGCCAACCACCACCGCGGTTGACCGCCGCGAGATTCACCGCGAAGCCCGACGAGGTCAGCGCAGCCTGGCCCTCGGCATAGCTGTTTTCGGTGGCGCTCCAGGTCTGTACAACGCTCACCTCGGCGCGGGCGCCGGTCTGCACCTGCAGTTCGTCAGCACCTTGACCCAGGTCGCTCACCACGTCGCGGCCACCATGAATCACAAATCGGTCGACCCCGTCGCGCCCCATGACGGTATCGTTACCCGCGCCACTGGTGATCGTGTCGTTGAACGCTGTGCCACCGATTTTTTCGATGCTGATCAGGGTGTCGGCTCCCTCGGAGCCAGTGGCCAGACCGGTCAGCAGGTTGACATCAACCGGCCCGGATGCGTCGCGGTAGTCGGTCTGGTCGTTGCCCGCTGCCCCGTTCAAGGTGTCATTGCCCAGGGCGCCGAACAGCGTATCGTCGTTGCTGCCGCCAAAGATCTTGTCGTCGAATCGGCTTCCCAGCACGGTCCAGGGCTGCCCGCCCAGCGCAAACTCGGTGACTTCAAAGCCGCTGACCGTCAGCTTCCAGGGAGTGTTCGCGAGCCCGGCCTCGGTCACCTCGTAACCCGGCGCAAACTGCACGTCGGAGACATAGATCTTGAATTCGCCCTGACCGAATAGCTTCAGCACGATCGGCTGGCGCGTGATCGGCGTCATGTCGAGCGTATTGGTACCTTCATTGCCGCGCAGGATCACCCCGGTGGGGTTACCCATGGTGAAGCGATCGTCGCCTGGGCCGCCGAATAGAAAGTCGGCGCCATCACCGTAGATGACGTCGTTGCCTGCGCCGCCGCTCACCGAATCGTTTCCGGCGCCGGCATTGAGTGTGTCGTTGCCGATGCCACCGATCAGGGTGTCATTTCCGTCGCCAGAGTTGTAGGAGACGGGAAGGTCTCCCGCCACCAGCAGGTCATCGAGGGGCGTTTCGCGGACAGCGATCGGAGCGAGGTTAAGGGTGAAACGCGTGCGTGAACCCTGCCCGGCGAGGCTCGTGACAGATGAGGTGTAGGTGGTGTCAACCTGATACTGGCCGGCATGGATCAGCCAATTGCGAGGGACAACCTGAACCACGTTGCCGGCACCGAGGTGGCTCTCGGTGATCAGGTTGGTGAGCGTCAGGCTTTCGCTCAGCGGGTTACCAATGACTGACGTGTAGCGGTCGCCCACGGCGGCGCGGTCGGGCAGTCTCAGCACCAGCCGTACGCCGCCTTGTTCGGAGAGATCGGTCCAGTCCACGCTGCCATCGCCGGCTGCCGGGACGGCTGCGCCGTTGATGGCAGGGGCGGCCTCAAAGACCGCGAGTTGGAAGGGGGCCGACGCGCGCGGCGCATAGCCCTTTTCCTCGATCTTTGCGATGTAAGCGTAGCTCGTGCCATCAGGGTTCTGGGAAAGCGGTGCGCGCAGGCTTCCGGACGGGCCCGTACCGTCCTGAAATGACCAGCTGGTTGCATTGTTCTGGTCGATGGAGGCGGTGCCCACCGCGATGTTGTCCCGATAGATCACCAGTTGCTCGGTTGCCTTGAGTGGCTGGCGCAGGGTGCCCACGAAAAGGGGGCTCACGTCGTCGGTTCGAGCGCCGAAAAAGAGCAGCCCCATCGAAGGCGCGTCGTCATCGACCGCCATCAAAATCGATACATCGGGCGCGGTCGAGACCCCGGGGGTCACCACGCTCTTGTTGCCGGCGAGATCGGTGGCCTGGAGCTTCAGTTCGGTCGCCGGACTGATCGGTTTGTCCAGCCGGATGGCCCATAGGCCCTCGCGTCCGGCAACTTCCGAGATGCCCAGCACCTTGTTGTCAGAGGTCCGCACGTCGACCCTGGCCCCAGGCTCGGTGCGTCCGGTGAGCCACAGCCCCGATGCTGAGTCGAGGACGGGTGCAACCGGTGCTGCCGTATCCACCACCAGCATCGAGCGAAGGGCTGCAGTGCCGCCATCCGGGCTTCTGAGCGTAGTCGCGGTCTCGTATGTGCCATCGCCCGTGCTGGGGAGCGGGAATTCAACCGCAAGCCGCTTGTTCACCACATCAGCCGGGCGGAGCGTGATGCTGATCATGCTCTCGCCGCCGTCCGGGCGCGTGAGGACGCTCCGCACGATGTCCCCAGGCAAGGCATCAACGGGCAGCGTGACCTCGAGGTTGAGCTTCGAGGTGGCCATCTCCCCAGCGTTCAGATAGCCGTCGAGGCCACCGGTTGCGAAGAGGCCGAGAAGGGGCTGTCCGACCGCTTTCTCGGTCATCCACGACACATTGCCTTCAGGGTCTATCGTTCGGGCCTCAACCTTGAGCGGTGAAGGCGATTGACTCGGAAAAGCGTAGAGCCACTGCCCGGTTTCGCCGATGGTGACGATCACGGGCTCGGAGCGCGTGCCGCCGTTATCGAGGAATCGAAGCTCAACACGATCCCCGGGGGTGCCCGAGCCTTGAACTTGCGTGAGGCTGGTGGTGAGCAGTTTGGGTGCAGAGGGAGCCTGCAGCGGTTCGCCTACGGTTGCGCCCAGCGCGTCGACCGAGGTGATCAGAACGGTATCAATGGCTTTGGCTGGGATCTGGATGTTGAACGAACCATCAGCCTCGACGGTAAACGGGCCGAGCTTGCTCGGGCCGGTTTCTGGCGAGATGACGTCGAAAGAAACGTGTCCACCGGGCAGGGCCTTTCCCTTGATGGTGAGGGTGTTGGCGCCCAGGGTCTGTGAATCGATACGCAATTCACCAAGAAGCGTGCGCATCGGCATGGCGGGCGTTTGGCTTGCGAAGGTCCCGGTTCCCTCTTTGGCAGCTGCGAGGGCCACGTCGCGGCCCTGGTCGAGCAGATCGCGCCCAAGCGCTGATAGTTCGCCGGGCTTGCTGTTGGCGATGCTCTCCTTCAGCGACCGCTCGAACTGCTCGAGCGTGTCAGAGATGCGGCCATTGTTGAGCGAATCTACGCCGGACAGTTTCGCGAGGGCCAGACCATATTTTTCGGCGTTGGTGAGCACCGCGCCATTGCCAGTCATGAATTGCGGCGAGTTCGTTGCGACAGGCCGGTCGGTGATCGACATGCCTTCAAGCCCAAAGGCCTTTGCCACCTGTTGGTTGGCCGAGATAACTGAGGCGCCCTGCGCCGGCGCACTGCTCTCGGTTGCACCGGCCAGGCGGGCGGCGAGTTCAGTGAGCGGGGTGATATTGACTTCCAGGAGGGCGCTATCGCCGACCTTACGATATTTCGGATTGGCCGCATCGATGACTTCGACAGCCCGCAGGTCAATACCGAGCGAGCGCATTTCACGGGAGACTTCATCGTCGAAGTTGGGGGCTGCGCCATTCAGATCGACTGCCCGGAACAGAACGGGGCCTGTGTAGCCGATGTTTCGGATCCTGAATCGCGCCGTGCCATCGCTCTCAACCGGGATGTAGTCGCGCAACTGATCGTTTGTGTCGTAGAGGCGAATCGGGCGCCCCACGGTGTCGAAGGCCCTGATACCGACCCCGGTGCTGACGGGGCCAGCGGTGACGGTGAGCAACACGTCGATGGCAGCGTCCACCGCGAAGTCGAAAGCAGTGAGGGCGCTTGACTGTCCGTAGGTGTCATCAATCCGCGCTTCCACCTTCCAGGCGCCGCCGATCGGGTTCAGCCCTTTCTGGGCGAAGTCAGCCGTGGTCAGCGTGCGCACTGCCACCTTGGCGGCGATCTGAGCGTCGGTCAGCGGCTGACTCAGTTCTGCAGAAGTGCCGTCGGGCGCCCGCAGGATGAGCGTGAGCCGCTGGCCAGCCAAGGTTCCTGCTGCGAGGTGGACGGTGATGGTGGTCCCGTCGGAGAGTTCGGTGCCGGACAGCACGCCGTCGGTCTTCGCCTCGTCGGCAAAGACCGAGAGCGGGCGCGGAGGCGGTGCGGGTATCTGTGCAGCGACAGCGCCACCACTACCACCGCCGCCGCCGCCGCCGCCGCCAGCGGCTGCAGCCAGGCCGAGGCCGCCCAGAAGGATGCCAGTCGAGCCGCCCAGGCCTTTGCCCGCTCCGGCAGCATCGGTGCTGGAGCCAGCGCCAGTGCCCGCGTCGGTCGTCGCGAGCGGAGGGGGCGGGGGTTCCGGAGGCGCTTCCACGACGGCGGGCGGCGAGCGCCAGACCGCCAGATTCAGCGGCTGGGGCGTGCCATCCAGGGCCTCAAGACTAAGCGGCTCGCCGTCAGCGGTGAGGTAGCGGAGCCTGCCGTCCCGCTCGCTACGCGCAAGTAGCCTGTCCAACCCTTCCGAAGCGTTGGCGAAAAAGCTTTCGATGACCAGGGTGGCGGCGCCCGCATCGCCGAGTTGAAGGTACAGGGCGCGGCCGATTCGGCGCGCGCTCAGCTTGCGGACCGCGCGACCGGTTGCGGTGTCGATGACTTCAAAGGTTTCGCCCGCCAGGGCGCCGATTCGTGTGGTTCGGCCGGCGGGAATCTCAAGCTGTCTGCCCCCTCCCGACTCGTTCGAGGAAACCAGCCGAAAGGAACCGCGCGACGCCGACCGAAAGAAACCGAAATCCATCAACCCGTCCCTTTAAAACGGGCGCAGCGAATCGAAGATTGCCCGTGTTCAGGCAATCGACTGTAACGTCGGGAACTTTAGACGGCGCGCGGGGGCTGGGAGGAACTTGTTCAGCCTGTTGCCGGGTGCCGCGCGTGCCAGGGGGTGACCTGCTGGAACGCGTGCGCCAGGTGGAGAATGACGTCCTCTGCGAAGGGCCGCCCGGCAAGTTGCATGCCCACTGGCATGCCGTTGGTGGTTTCTCCGCAAGGAAGTGCAATCGACGGCAGACCGAGAAAATTGAGGGGCCGCTGAAGGCGGGTGAGGAGGGCAAGGATTCGATCCATTTTTGCGCCGCCACCCACGTCGGTCTCGGCGAGGCCAGGGGTGGGGATGGCGAGGCTTGGGACGTGAAGCACGTCCACCTGGTTGAAAACCTCAGACAGAAAACGCTGCAACAGCTCGCCTCGCAGCCGTAAGGCGTCGATATAGCGCGAGGCGGGGATCGCCAGGCCTCGCATCAACCGAGCTCGGACTTGGGGCGAGTAATCCTGCGGCCGATTGCGCAGCCAGTTGCCGTGGAGCGTGGCTGCCTCGGCGGCGATCACGTGGGTGGCGGCCACCTCGGCCGCCCGCATGTCTGGTAGATCAACCTGGACGATCCGGCAGCCCAGGCCTGTGAGCACCTTGCGCGCTTCATCGATGCAGCGTGCGACCGCCGGGTCCAGATCGTCATGGAAAAACTGATTGGGCACGCCCACGCGAAGTCCGCCCAAGGGTTGACGAAGGCGCGCCGCGTAGTCGGGAACAGGTTGCGCTGGCGTGGTGGGGTCGCGCGGGTCGGCGCCGGCGAGCACTTGCAGCATGAGTGCGCAGTCGAGCGCAGTACGGGCGAGCGGCCCGATCGTATCCATGGAGTAGGAGAGCGGCATGGCGCCGGCACGACTCACGCGGCCATAGGTCACCTTGAGACCTGTCACGCCGCATAAAGAAGCGGGCAGTCGGACTGACCCGCCGGTATCGGATCCCAGCGCGCCAAAGGTTGCTAGGGCAGCAACCGCAGCGCCCGAACCGCTGGAAGATCCGCCGGTGATATGCGCAGTGTTCCAGGGATTGCGCGCGGCGCCGAAATGAACATTGTGGCCGGTGGGGCCGTATGCGAATTCGGCCATGTTGAGCGTGCCGAAGTCGATGGCGCCCGCGGCATCCAGCCGTTCGAGCGCGGTGGCGGTGGTGTCGGCGCGTACGTCGCGGCGAATCGCCGAGCCGCAGGTGGTAACCAGCCCGGTCCGGTAGAACATATCCTTGTGGGCCATCGGGACGCCGTGCAGGAGGCCCCGGAAATGTCCCCGAGCGGCCTCGCTGTCAAGAGCACGGGCCTGGGCCATGGCCGTCTCCTCATCGATCCGGATAAACGCGTTGATAGCGGGTTGTACCGATCGGGCCCGGGCAAGCTGCGCCTGCAGAAGTTCAACGGCTGAGACGCGACGGGCCCGCAGCGCGGCGGCTGCCTCGGCCAAGGTCATTTCATGCAGCGCGCTCATCGGATTGCTCCGTCACGCATGGCTGCATCGAACCCCGAAGGCTCGGCTTCGAAGGGCAGGTCGCCATAGGCCTGGTGAGCGGTCCGAAGCTGTGCGCCGAGATTGACTGCGATGAGCGCAGCGTCGGCCTCATCGATCACGCAGCCCTGCGCGGTCAGCAATTGCCGGATGAACCCGGACGATAGGTCGTCTTGCATGGAAAAGCTCCTTCGAAATTGAGAGTGCTATCGACTTGCGCGAGTGACCAGTGCCAGGCCGGCGAAGATGGAAATCATCGCACCCCAGACCCACACGCTGTGCGCTTCACCAAAAAACAGCCAGCCCCAGAAAACCCCCCAAAGCGTAACCAGAAAGCCTGTTTGGCTGAAAAATACCGGACCCGCCAGCCGCATCACTTCGAAAAACAGCAGCGCACCGATCCAGCTGAAGGAAGCATGCGCGATCATGGCCCAGTCGCCAGCATGCGCGGGCGGTAGCGGCAGATAGAGACCGCGCAGCAGTCCGAACGGAAGCAGGCAGATCAGCGATCCGGCCTGCATGGCGCCGGCCAGCGCGATCGAGTCAACGGCCGATGGCCGCTGGCGGGCGATGTAGATGTTCGAGACCGCGTAGGAAAACGGTACCAGCAGGCATGCCACCACCCAGGGCGTCATCGACGGATCGGGGAGGCTCGCCCGGGGCAGGAGCACCATCAGGGTGCCAGCCACCCCGAAACCAAGCCCGGCAATTCGAAGACCCTGTAGCGGCGCCATTCTGAACGCCAGCGCCAGTGCGTAGGTAATGAGGGGTGAAAGCGTGTTCAGAACCGCGGCGAGCCCTGCTGGGACGTGCGCCATCACCAGGACGACCAAGGTGTTGGGGACGGCGATCGCCGTGACGCCGGCGATCACTGCATAGCGGGTGTGCGGCAGCAGCGAGAGCGGGTTCGTGCCTCGCAAGGCGGCGATCAGGAGCAGGGCCGGAGCACCCACCGCGTTGACAAACACCATCCACGCCACCGGGTCGATCTGATGCTGGGACCCCACCTTGGCGAGCGAGATCTGCAGACCCCAGACCGCGCCCATGATCATCATGTAGCCGATCGCGAGGGGCAGTTGTTGAGGGGGTGAGGGGGTGGGACTTGGATTGGACATCGGCTCAGTCGGATAGGGCGATAACCCGCAAATCGACACGGGCCTGTCCGAATCCTGCCACGAACAGGATTTGGGGGACGGTCGCGAATGAAACGTATGTCTGCCGCGCGAGCGGGCAGGGCAGGCGGCATGGGGTATCTTCACGCCATGACAGCGCCCGTTCGCCATTCAGATCAGGCCGCAGCAGACGTCGCGTTGCTCGCGAATGCCGACCAACCTGCGCTTTTATCCTCTTTGGCGCAGTACCAAAGGGTTTCCCGCAATCAACTTCCCGCGCCGGTTGTTGACGCGGCAAAGCGTGCAATCGTCGACTGGTTTGCAGTGACACTGGCCGGCATGGCGGATGCGCAGACGCGCTCACTGGCGGTGGTGGCGAGGCGCTGGCAGTCTGAGGGCAGGGCACTCACGCTCGACGGTCACCGCATGGCGCCGGCGCCTGCGGCTCTGATCAATGGCGCGGCCGCGCACACTCTCGACTTCGATGATTTCCATATTGCCTCGCTCTTGCACCCGGGAGCACCGACTTTCGCCGCGGTGCTGGCGCTCGGGTACGGTCACGGTCTCAGCGGTACCCGCATGCTTGCCGCATTTGCCGCGGGCTTCGAAGTCGGCGCGCGTCTGGGCCTTGAGGGAGTCGGCGAGCGGCTCGCCGCCCGGGGTTGGCATCCAACGTCGATACTCGGGCACCTGTCCGCGGTGGCTGGCGCGGCGGCTATCCTCGAACTCAATCCGAAGCAATTTATATCGGCGATCGGCCTTGCGGCAGCGCAGACTGGTGGACTGATGTCGCTCGCCGGGTCATTCGCAAAGCCGGTTGCCGTCGGTAAGGCTGCGATGAACGGGGTGCTCGCCGCTGAGATGGCTGCTGTCGGCATCACCGCGCCGGATGGCCTGCTTGATGATCCGGTCCGAGGCCTGTTCGGTACTCTTCTGCAGGAGCCCCGCGCGGCAGTCGCGAGGTTCGATACCAACTGGCTCGTGCTGGAAAACACCTACAAGCCATATCCCAGCTGCCAGTTGACACACGCGGCCCATGAGGCGGCGTTGGAGGCGAGCCGTTCGCGCAGGGGCCGAATGCCTGATGCCGTAGTGCTCACGGTTCATCCGCTTGCGCCGGTGATTGCATGCCACCAATCCCCGGGAACCGTGCTCGAGGCCCGCTTCAGCTTGCCCTACAACGTGGCGATCGGGTTACAGGGGCGGCGCGCGGTGCTGGCGGAATTTTCGGATCAGGGCCTGTCAGATCCCGAACGGCAAGCGTTGGCAGGCCGGGTTCGGGTGATCACCGACCCGGGGGTGGCCCGCTGGTCGGCGCGGTTGGGTGTGGAATACCCCGATGGAACGACATCGAGCGCCGATATTTCTGCGGCGCTAGGTAGTCTTGATCGACCCATGGAGTGGGCCGATCTCGAGGAGAAGTTCATGGATACGGTGGAACCGCTGATGCCGGTAGAAGCCGCCCGACTGCTCGACGCCTTGAAGCGATTTGACTCGGTCGGTGCTCCCGATGAGGTGGCAGCACTGATCAGCGGGGCAGTTGTTCGAAATGAACTCTGAGGTTCCATCCCCGCCGGCCTTCCGTTACGCTTGACGGTTCCGGTGTATTCACCACGGAGACTGACGATGCTCGGGTTCAATCGGAGGGCGGGGCTTGCGGTTGGCGCCCTGATCGCTTTGCTTCTCAACTCGGCGATGGCCGTCGCGCAGGCCTGGCCGAATCGACCCGTTCGGATGGTGATTCCTTATCCTGCGGGTGGAAGTGTTGATCTGTCAGGCCGTCGGCTGATCGAGGATCTGTCGGCGGAGCTGGGGCAGCCGGTCACCGTCGATAACCGCAGCGGAGCGAATGGCATCATCGGTACCGACCTGGTCGCTAAATCGCCGCCCGATGGCTACACCTTCCTGGTGAGCACGCTATCGGCCCACGCGGGCAACCCCTTTGTGGTCAAGTCCTTGCCCTTTCATCCGCTCAACGACTTCGCTCCGGTCACGGTGATCAACACGGTGCCGCAGGTGCTGGTGGCCCACCCGGACTTCCCTGCGGTCACCATTTCCGCCCTGATCCGTGCGGCCCGCGAGCAGCCGGGACGCATCACCTATGCCTCGTTTGGCACTGGGGGGATGGCGCATCTGGCAATGGTTCAACTCGAGCTTCGCGGCGATGTCCGGCTGTCGCACGTGCCCTACAAAGGTGGGGCGCCCGCGCTTGCTGATGTCATGGGGGGACATGTCCCGCTCTATTTTTCGGGCGTGAATTCGGTTCTGCCACATCTGAAGAACGGAAAACTCAAGGCGGTGGCGGTGACTAGCCTGGGGCGCCTGACCGCGCTTCCCGACGTTCCGTCGATTGCCGAAACCTATCCCGGCTTCGAAGCCGGCGTCACCCCGGCGGTATGGCTGCCGGCCCGCACGCCGCCCGAGATCATTGAACGACTCCACGCTGCCATCGTCAAAGTCATCCGCACGCCCAAGTTTCTCCAGGCTGCGGAGCGTGCCGGAGAGGGGGGGCCGGTCGGCAATCGGCCCGAGGAGATGGCCGAAGTCGTTCGAAAGGATCTGGAGCGATACGCCGTCCTGATCAAGGCGGCCGGTATCCGGCCAGAATGAACCTGCACATGTAACCAGGAGATCAAGCCATGCAGAGAGTTGTCAAACAGCAACGGGTGGGGCTGCTGGTGCCTTCCTCCAATTCCACGCAGGAGCCGGAATTCGCATCGACGCTGCCCTCAAGCGTGTCGCTGCACGTCACCCGCCTCGGGCTGGCAAGCGTTGATCCCGACTCCACGCTCAAGATCGTGGCCGAACTGGAGAAAGAAGCCCGCAAGCTCGCCGACGCCGATGTGGACGTCATCCTGCTTGCTGCCACTGCGCCTTCCACCCGCATGGGCAAGGGCTATGACGCACAACTGATTCAGCGCATTCATGATGCAACGGGGCGCCAGGCCACGACCGCGGCAACCGCCATGATCGCTGCCATGGGTGCCTATCATGCTCGTAAGGTGGCGCTGGCCGGTCCGTGGTCGTCGCAGACCAATCAGCAGGTGGCCGACTTTCTGCATTCGCACGGTATCGAGGTGGTGTCCCAGGTGGCTGCTGAGGTGACCCGCAATAACGATATCGGTCGCCTGCCGCCCGAGTCGGCCATCGAACTGGGCCTGAAGGCAGATCGGCCAGACGCCGACGTGCTGTTTCTCGCCTGTGGCAACTGGTGGACGGTGCCCATCATCGAGGCGCTGGAGGCCCGGGTAGGCAAGCCTGTTCTCACCACCAACAATGTGGCCATCTGGCAGGTGCTCAGTATGCTGGGTGGCCACCGCAGCGTGCCGGGCTTTGGCCAACTCTTGAGAGAAATGCCCGCTGTACCCGGTGCCTCCGCCGAGAAGGCCGCCTGAGGCGTCTGCGGGCACCCGGAGCTTAGGGTTGGGTGCGTTGGCATCATTAAAATCTGGTCCTCTTTCGATTGAGTTCGGGAATTCAAAATGACGATGGTGGTTGAAGAATCGGTTCAGAATGTCGCAGCTGCACGCTGGCTCGAATCGTTTTCGGCGGCGCTCGCGGGGGGGCATCGTCAGGCCTTGACGGCGTTATTTCATGCAGATTCGCACTGGCGCGACATGGTGACCTTCACCGGTCGGATTTCCACCTTGAGCGGTGGGGCAGACATCGCCAGCGCGTTGGCAA
>JALREG010000354.1 GCA_023253905.1 Burkholderiaceae bacterium | reverse complement strand
CCCGTGCCCACGCCGAGCGTGGCGCCGGCAGGGCCGACGAACGTCGTCACCCCGGTCACCCGGAACCTGCGCACCACCACGAAGGACGGTCGAACCACGATCACCTTCACCCTGCGCTACGCCGCCAGCGGCAACTACGCGTTCCGCCTCGAGACCAGGGCGGGCACGGTGCTGCCCATTCTGGCCGGGTCCGACATCGTCAGCAAGGTGTCGGGCACGGTCGAGGCGCTGCTCACCGCGGTCGCCTACGGCACCGTGGGCCGCTACGAGATCGATCAGCGCTTCGGCGGCAACGTGGTCGGCAACGTCGACTCGGAGTACGCCTCCCGGATCAGCGAGGCCGAGGCGGAGTCCATCAACGCGATCGGCGGCGACGGTGCAGCGGCCAGGAATGCCGCGCTGCTCGACTCCGGGCCGCGGGTCTCCGCTGACCCGGCAGCGCAGGCGGCCGCGCTGGAGCGCGGAGGGAACCCCACCGGTGCCGTGCAGGTCCCCACGATCACGATGCACACCAAGGCCGATCCGCTGGTGATCGTGCAAAACCAGACGCTGTTCCGCGACCGCTACAACGGTCAGACGGCCGCCGGCAATACACGGTCCGACCTCGTGCAGACGTTCACCGTGGCTCCAGGCACCTACAGCCAGGAGACGGGCGCGCCATACGGTGCTGGGCACTGCAACTTCACGCCCGAGTCCCGCATCGCGGTGATCGAACTGCTGGACAACTGGGTGAAGAACGGCGTCTACCCGGGCACGGCCGCGATCGAGAAGGCGATGGGCCCGCTCAGCGGCTACAGCGGAAGTTACGCGCCCGGGCCCTGGCCCAACCCGGTCACGGCCGTCACGCCCTAGCCACTCGCTCGTTCCTGGGTGCGCGGAGCTCGACCGCGGTCACGCCGGCACCGACGATGGCGAGCAGTCCGCCGGCGATGAGCGCGCTCGTGGCCAGGCCGGCCACCGTGCGGGGCATGACGAGCGTGGCCAGCGCGACGAGCGTCGCCGCTGCCGCCCAGACGGCGATGACGGCGCGCCGGTCATCGACGGCCAAGCGCGTCAGGAGGAGAGCCTGAGCCAGGGCGAACACCGCCCCGATGGCCGCGAACATCCATGCGATGGGAATCAGGTCGTCGTACGCCGATCCGCCGACGAAGTTCACCACGAGGCTGGGCAGCGCCGCTGTGACGCCAAGCACGGCAAGGCCCATGACTCCCACCGCACCCAATGCCACGACCGTGGCCTGCGCGCGCCGCTGGTCGGCGAACCGGGGGAAGAGCACCACCCCGACGAACTGGGGGAGCCAGAAGCCGACCTTGGCGATGATGGCGCCAACCCCGTATTCGCCCGCCTCGTAAGGGGTCAGGAGCGCGCGCGCCAGGAGGACGTCGACGTTCGTGAGGACGAAGAGTGCCAACAGGGCATGGGTCGCATGGGCAGTCTCGCCGAAGAAACGCTCGACGCGGACCTGGCGGGCGCGGGCGAGGGGAGCGACCACCCAGCGACCAGCCGCTGCGCCCACGATCGTCCCCGCGGCGAGTCCGGCCATGGTGCCCAGGACACTCTGGGTTGCCAGTGCGCCCATGACACCGCCCACCCCGCGGCCCACCCCAACCGCGAGGTAGACGGCGGCGAGGCGGCGGTAGGACTCGCGGCCCTGCGCGACGCCGTACTGCGCGCCCGCCCAGGTGATCGGGATGAAGGTCACCGCTGCGAGAAGCAGGGGGAGCCATCCCTGGAGGCGTAGCAGCCACACGAGCAGCGGGCTGATGAGAATGGTGGCGGTTGCAACGGCCAGGCCGCCGATCAGCCCATCGCGCAGGATGTCTCGGGATGCGCCATCACGGTCGACGTCGTCGATGTGCACCAGCCTGCGGGCAGCGACGGCCTGGATGCCCAACGCCAGGACACTGCCGATCAGGGTGATGCCAAGGAGTGCGGCGAAGACGCCGAACTGCTCGGGTCCCAGCGCTCGTGCTGCGACGACGCTCACGACGTAGGCGAGGACCTGCCCGACGCCCAGCGCGGCAGCGACAAGCACGGTGTGCGACAGGATGGCGCGGCGTCCGGTCACGCGTGCCACGATAACCGCCCATGGAGTCCGTGAGCGGTTGGCGGCGATGGCTGCCGATCGCCTGGGTGGCCGTGCTGTCCGTGGTCGTCGTCGGTCCGGCACTGCTGCCCGGCTTCGCGCTGACCTATGACCTGGTCTTCACCCCCCGCCAGGACCTCTTGCCGGCTTCCCTGGGACTCGGCGGATCCCTGCCACGGGCGGTGCCCCAGGACGCCATCGTGGCGTTGGTCGAGACCGTGGTGCCGGGGGAGTGGCTCGAGAAGGTCGTTCTGCTGGGTATCCCGTTCGTCACGGGCCTGGGCATGCTGCGCCTCCTGCGCGGTACGCCCACTGGAGCTCGGGTCATCGCCGCGACGCTGGCCGTCTGGAATCCCTTCGTCGCCGAACGACTCGTGATCGGTCACTGGGGGTTCTTGCTGGCGTACGCGGTCGCACCGTGGGCGCTTGCCGTCGCGCTTGACGTGCGCCGAGGCAGGCCGGGGGCGTGGCTTCGGCTCGTGCTTCTCGTCGGGGCGGCCAGCATCACCCCGAGCGGATGCATCTTGGTCACGGTGCTCGCCGTGCCTGTCGCGGTCGCCCCGGGGGGTCAGACCGCAACGCGTTGGCGCTTCGGTGTCGTCATCGGAGCGCTCGCCTGCTGGCTGCCGTGGGTGCTGCCGTCGCTCCTGCATCCAGCCATCGCGATGGTGGATCCCGCAGGGGCGCGGGTCTTCGCACTCCGTGATGAAGCATTTGGTGAGGTGCTCACCGCACTTGCCTTGGGAGGGATCTGGAACGCAGAGGTCGTGCCTGCCTCGCGCTCGTGGCCCACCGCTGCCGTCCTCGCCGTCGCGCTCCTGGCCGTGTCAATGGCGGGCCTGCCAGCGCTGCGGCGCCACTGCGGCCGCGTGCTCGCCGCCTGGTGGGTGGTCTGCGCATTCGTCGGACTCGCTGCAGCGCTCTGCTCAGCGCTCGCTCCTAGCCCGTGGCAGACGCTGCTCGATGCGCTGCCCGGCGGGGGGATCCTGCGCGACGCGCACAAGCTCCTCGCGCCGCTTGCCCTGCTCGTCGCTGCCGGTGCCGGCCTGGCCATGGGCAGGGTCGCGTCGCGCATCCGCGACCGGTCGGTGCGCGGAGCGCTGGTGGCGCTCATCGTCATCGTGCCGATCGCCGCCCTGCCCGAACTTGCTTGGGGGGCCGGTGGTCGTCTCCAGGCCACGACGTACCCAGCGGACTGGGCCGGTGTGCGCGACGTCCTGGAGACGGACGAACGCCCCGGTGACGTGGTGGTGCTGCCCTGGGCCTCGTTCCGCCAATTTGCGTGGAATGGCAATCGCACGGTGCTCGACCCTGCACCGCGCTGGCTTCCGCGGACGTCGGTGGTGGCGGATGCCCTGGCCGTCGATACGTCCGACGGGGTGGTTGTCCTCGAGGGCGAGGATCCTCGCGGACGCGAGATCGAACGAGCCCTCGCTGCAGACGCGCCGCTGGCGCCCGTTCTGCCGGGGCTGGGAATCGGCTGGGTGCTCGTGGAAGTGGGCCAGCCCCCGGGCCTGGGGCCCCGGGTCCTCGATGGCCTGACCCCTGTCCGGGAGGGCCCCGATCTGAACCTGTACGCCGTCCCTGGCCCGGTCGCCTCGCTCGCGGCGCCGGCGTAGCCAGTCGATCCGCCGCACGGCTACCGCCCCGGCCGACGCGCTCCTAAGAGGCGAAACCCCCTTTAGCGGTCTAGCGTAATCGCGATCTTCCCCACATGCGTATCGGCCTTCATGCGCTCGACCGCCTGCGGTAACTGCGCGAACGGAAACACCGCATCGATCAAGGGCTTGAGCCGCCCGTCGCGTACCAGCGGCAGCATGTCGCGGATAAACCCGTCGATGGTCTGCGCGCGCTGCTCCGCGGTCCGGTAGCGGTTGCTGACACCGAACAGCTTGAGACGTCGGCTGTGCAGATCGTCCACATCGATCTCGGCGCGCTTGATGCCATCAACATGCCCCACCTGGGCAAGCCTGCCCATGTAGGCAAGCGACTGCATCAGGGCATCGAACACCGATCCGCCAACATTGTTGATCGCAAGCTGAACGCCCTTGCCGTCGGTGAACCGCTTGACCGCTTCAACAAAATCCGCGCCCCGGGTCACGATGCCTTCATCGAGCCCGACCTTACGCAGCGCGTCGAGCTTGGCCGCCGAGCCCGACGTGCCAATCACCTTCGCGCCCAACGCCTTACCGATCTGCAGACAGGCCACACCCACTCCGGATGCCACCGCGGTCACCAGCATGGTGTCGCCGGCTTTGAGCTCCCCGTTGGGGACGATCATGTCGTAGGCAACCGCGTACGCGATCGGGATGGAGCCGGCATCGACCCAGCTCACGTTATCGGGTACCGGCATGGAATCGCGCTCATCAAGAATCGTGCGCTCGGCAAACCCACCCGCCGCCCGGCCCATCACCCGATCACCCACGCGGTAACGTGTCACGCCCTCCCCGAGCGCGCTCACCACGCCCGCAGCCTCCATGCCACAGCGCTTGACCTGGGCGGCGCCCTTCACCGCCACCACCCGGCTTCCACCATGCAGAAACTCACCGCGGTTGAGCGACGCCGCCATCACGTCAATTTGTACTTGACCCGGCCCGGGAACGGGATCGGGTTGATCGGCGAGATTGAGCGCGAGCGAGCCCGCTTCAAGCATCCAGGCCTTCATCTTTCAAACTCCCTTGAATTGAGGTTTACGTTTTTCGGCGAACGCCTTTCGCCCTTCCTGATAGTCCTGGCTCGCGAAACAGGTATCGGTCATCTGGCGAACGCGGGCAACCGCCTCCGGCGCTTCACCCGCCGCCCAGGTCCGCATCGCTGCCTTCGCAGCCCGTACCGTGAGCGGCGCGCTCACCGATAGCCACTGCAGATACTGGTTGACCGTTTCATCGAGTTGCTCATCCGCCACCGAGCGATTGACGAACCCGAGCCGTGCCGCCTCGGGGCCATCGAACTGTCGGCCGGTGAAGACAATGTCGGCAGCGTGAGCCGAGGGCAGCACTTCCATCAGTCGACGAACGCTCTCGTAGCGAACGCCCAGCCCCAGCTTGGCAGCAGGCATGGCAAAGCGCGCCCGGTCGTTACAGATCCTCAGGTCACAGGACGCTGCGAGGTAGAGCCCGCCGCCCATGCAAATTCCGCGAATCTTCGCAAGCGTCGGTTTGGCGGCTGCGAGCACAGCCGCGTACGCGGTGTCTACGGCTTCGTTGTAGATGGTTGAGGCATCCAGCGTGCCGCGCTTTTTCTCGAACTCAGAAATGTCGGCGCCCGATACGAACGCCTTCTCACCATCGCCCGCAAGCACGATTGCAAAGACGCCCGGATCGGCATCGAAGCGCGCGATCGCCTGAGGCACTTCGCACCACATTTCATAGGTGACCGCGTTGTGGCGCTCAAGGTTAGAAAAAACGATCCAGCCGATTCCGTCGGCCTGATGCACATGCAAGGCTGCAGCCATGGACTTCTCCAGTCATCACCAATAGGGAAAAACACTACCCACCGCACCCGGGCGGCCGGGTTACAAATCATCTCGCAGCCAGTCCTGCATCCTTGACCACCTTGGCCCAGACCGCGGTCTCACGACGCATGGTGGCAGCCAGCCCATCCGGACCATCCGGCTTCGGCTCCATTCCATGGCCATGCAACTGTTCAATCACATCCGACGACTTGAGCGTGGCCACCAACGCTTCGGTGAGCCGAGCCCGGATGGACGCGGGCGTTTTGGCCGGCGCAACAAACGCATACCAGTTCACCGCGTCATAGCCTGCGTAACCGCTTTCGGCAACCGTAGGCGTATCAGGCAGATCGCGCGCCCGCGCAGCGCCCGTGGTGGCGAGGGCACGGATCCGGCCCGCCCGGATATGCGGCAGCGCGCTGGGAAGCGACGCCATCACCGACGGGACCTGACCGCCCAGCAGGTCGGTCATCGCTGGCCCGCCCCCTTTGTAAGCAATATGCGGAATACGGGTGCCCGCCATGGCATTCAGGAGTTCCCCCGCAAGATGGCCCGCGCTGCCGATGCCTGAACTTCCGTAGCTGAGTCGGGCGCTGTCACTGCGCGCGAGCGCAAGATACTCGGCGAGTGAACTGACGGCCACGCTGTGGTGGACCACCACCACATTCGGAAATACCACGCCCATGGTGAGCGGCGCGTAATCGCGCTCAACGTCATAGCTCACCTTTTGCATATGAGGCGTGACAGCAAACGGCCCGACCGCACCGAGCAGGATGGTATAACCATCAGGGGCTGCGGCGGCGAGCAATTCCATTGCGACCACACCCCCACCGCCCGCCCGATTTTCAACCACGACCTGCTGACGAATGTGGTCGGCAAGTCGCTTGGCCACGATGCGCGCTGTGATGTCGGTGCCGCCCCCTGGCGCAAACCCCACCAGAATTCGAAGGGGTCGCGACGGGAAGTCCGTGGCAGCCGGTTGCGCCGCTGCGGAACCCGCGCCTACGCCCACCGATGCGCCCAGCACCATCGCGATGAGGAATGTCAAACCCTTTGAAGCTGACATGCTCTCTCCCTACCCCTGATTACGCTAGTGCGAACGCCCCAGGCGCCGCGCAAGACTCCACCGATGAACCTCCGAAGGCCCGTCATACACCCGAAAGGCACGCACATCCCGGAAGATTTTGGAGACCTCGGTATCGGTGGTGAGCCCGAGTCCGCCCATGGCCTGCATGGCGCGATCCACGATTCGGTAGATTGCCTCCGAGCACAGCACCTTCGCCATGCTGCTCTCGCGGTTGCCACGCCCGCCCTGATCGAGGAGCCACGCGGTATGCCAAATTGCGAGGCGTGCGCTGTGCAGATCAAGTTCGTTGTCGGCGAGTGCGAACCCCACGCCCTCATGATCGATCAGGCGCGATCCGAACGCCGTACGCCGGTTCGCATAGTCCACCGCGATGTCATGCGCCCGGCGCGCCGCCCCCAGCCAACGCATGCAGTGAGTCAACCGCGCAGGAACCAGCCGGACCTGCGCATAGCGGAACCCACCCCCGACCTCGCCCAGCACCGCTGATTCGGGCACGCGCAGGTTGTTGAACCGAACCTCGGCGTGACCACCACAGAAACTGGAATCGATGGAATCCAGCAGGCGCTCGATCGAGAACCCGGGCGCCGGCAGATCAGTCATGAACATGGTCGCGCCCACGTCCTGACCATCGACGAGCGTCCGCGCCATGATGATCGCCATGCCAGCGCCCTCGGCGCCGGTGATCAGCCACTTGTGTCCGTTGATGACGAAGTCGCTTCCCTCGCGCACGGCAACGGTCTGAAGCAGCCCAGGATCGCTGCCTGCACCTGGCGCAGGCTCGGTCATGCAGAAGCAGGACCGGATCTCGGCACTGGCGAGTCGCGACAGCCAGCGCGACTGCTGCGCCTCGGTGCCGACAATGCCCAGCAGATGCATATTGCCCTCGTCGGGCGCCGCACAATGCATGGCAATCGGGCCCAGCATGGAATAGCCCGATTCCTCAAACAGCACTGCGCGCCCCACATGGCTCAGCGCCAGACCGCCCCAACGCTCCTCGACCTGGGGTGCAAGCAGCCCGGCTTTCCGGGCGAGCGAATTCAGTTCGCGCCGAAGATCGTCGGTTGGGCCGTGCGCAGTACGACGCTCATCCTTCTCGAACGGGATGACCTGCTCGCAGACGAAGGCACGCGTTCGATCGCGAAGCTCGGCGAGGTCGGCGGGAATCGAGAAATCCATTCGGGGCTCCAGCATTCGGTGCAAACACGCACCGATCCCGAATCTATCGCAATGTGGGCCGGGAAGTCAGTTGACAGTCGTGATCCTGACTCGAACCGCCCGACCGACAGACGGCAAGGGAGCCACCACGGCTGCGGTCAGCGCTGGCTCGCGCCCAACCTTGGATAGCGCTCGGGGTCGAAGAAGCTGCTGCCGGCAACGTAGACCCGACCCGGCGTCATGTCGGGCGGGGGCCCCGCTTCGGCCGAGCCCTCGAAGGTGAGCTCGAGCTGAACGCCACTGGGATCATAGACAAACAACTGCCAGAGCGTGGTGCCTGGCACCAGGAATTCGCGCCAGGCCAGTCCGAAGCGGTGAAAGCGCTCGCGAAACTCATGGAACCCGGAGCACGATAGCGATACATGATCGATCGCCGCAGTGCCCGAGGGCGCGCGCCCCTCAGCGCCCAGCGCCGGCCCGCCCGCGTAAATGTGCATGATGGGCTGGCCGCCCGGGACGGGACACGCCAGCCAGGCACCCGGATAACCAAAATCCGGGCGAAAAACATCGCGCAGCCCGATCACGTCGCAATAGAAGGCCCGAGTGGCAGCGAGATCACTGGTCTTGATTGCGATGTGAAACAGGCCGTTGATCACCATGATGCGGGCTCGCTCAAGACGCGCTCGACCGCACGCGTTGCCATGACCGTCACCATCTCAGCGCGGTACTCAGCGCCAGCGTGAATGTCGGCGTTGAGCCCATCCGAGGGGATCCGGATGCCCGCGACCGACTCCGGCGCAAACTTTCCACCCAGCGCACGTTCCATCTCCGGAATGCGAAACACGCCCGGGCCCGCACCCGTGACCGCCACGCGCACCCCACTGCCGAAGTCGGCCACATACACGCCCACGATCGCGTAGCGCGACGCCGGATGCCGGTATTTCACATAGGCCGCGCGTCGGGGCACCTTGAACTCAATGGCCGTGATGAGTTCGTCGGGCTCGAGCGCGGTCTGGAACATGCCAAGGAAGAACGCATCGGCTGCAATACGCCGCCGGTCGGTGATCACCGTGGCGTCAAGCGCCAGCACGGCCGAGGGGTAATCCGCTGCGGGGTCGTTGTTGGCGACCGACCCACCGAGTGTGCCCATGTTACGTACCATGCGATCGGCGATGCCGCCCGCAAGTGCGGCAAGCGAGGGCAGCGAACGCTGCAGATCGGCAGAAGCGGCCACCTCGGCATGACGGGTCATGGCACCGATGGTGACGGTACGGCCCTCCACCCGGATGCCCGCCAACGACGCAATACCACCCAGGTCAACCAGCTCGGCAGGATCGGTGAGGCGAAGCTTCATGCTGGCGACCAGGCTCTGCCCGCCCGCCAGTAACCGCGCGCCAGGCTGCGCCTGCAGTCGTTCCCGGGCCTGCTCAACCGACGTTGCACGCTGGTAATTAAATGAATACATGACTCAGGCTCCCGGCATGAGGGTGGCCGCTTTCTTCACCGCACGCACGATGTTGTGATAGCCCGTGCAGCGGCATAAGTTACCGTCAAGCTGCTCGCGAATCTGGTCTTCAGTGGGATCGGGGATGCGCCGCAGCAGATCGATTGCGCTCATCACCATGCCGGGCGTGCAGTAGCCGCATTGCAGGCCGTGCTCGAGATGAAAGGCCTGCTGCATGGGATGCAAGGTGCCGTCAGCAGCCGCGATTCCTTCAATGGTGGTGACCTGCGCGCCTTCGGCCTGCATGGCCAGCATGTTGCAGCTTTTGACCGCACGGCCGTTGACATGCACCGTGCAAGCCCCGCACTGCGCCGTGTCACAGCCGACATGCGTACCGGTCAGTTTGAGCGTCTCGCGAATGAACTGCACGAGCAATGTGCGCTCTTCAACATCATGGCTCACGGCTTTGCCGTTCACCGTCATGGATACCCTGACTGTCATGAGTGAGAAAACTCCGTTTGGATCAGAGGGCGAGCTCGCGCGCGCTCACCTCTCGCTGGAACACGTCAAGGCAACGCGCCTTGGCGCGCGTGAAAGCCTCCGACGTGAGCGTGGCAGGCGTGCGGGGTCGCGGAGCATCGAACACCACGCGCTCAGCGATGCGCGTGGGCCGACGAGTCAGCATCAGTATCTCATCACCCAGATACACCGCCTCATCCAGGTCATGCGACACCAGAATCATGGTGGTGCCGGTTGCCTGAAAAATATCCTGCAATTTGTCGCGCATGAAGAGCGTCATTTCATAGTCGAGCGCCGAAAACGGTTCATCCAGAAACAGCACTTCGGGGTGCACCGCGAGCGAGCGCATGATGGACACCAACTGCTGCTGACCGCCTGAAAGTTCATAGGGGTAGCGGTTCAGGTCAAAGCGGATATCAAACGACTGCACCAGTTCGTCAGTCCGGGCATTACATTCGCCGCGCGACTTGCCTGCGATCG
>JALREG010000337.1 GCA_023253905.1 Burkholderiaceae bacterium | reverse complement strand
CACGCGGATCGCGCCAGTTGCCGCATCGACCTTCACATCCATCGACACCGCCGCGTAGGCTGAGACATTGTCGTAATGCACGAAGCCCACGCCACGTCCGGCGCCGCTTCGGCGCGTACCGCTCGCCCGCGTCTCCCATTGTGCGAGATCGCGGACCGCACGCAGCACTTCGATGGCGCGCTCATCTTTCAAGTGGCGGATGCGGTAGTCGATGGCGTCGGCGCCCGCGAGCGCTGCGAGTTCATCGATGAAGGACTCATTGGCAAACGTGTTCTGAGGCGAGCCCAGGCCGCGCAGCGATGACGATCGGACCGGTGAACGCTCAACCAGGTGAAGCGTGGTCTTGTTGGCCGGGAATACATAGGTGGCCTTTGCGTTCCGGTCGGCGCCCGCCTGCAGATACTTCGCGGGCATGCCGGTTTCATCGCCCGCGAGCATGTTGCCCGCCATGCCATAAAAGGGCCGCAGCGCATGGTTGGGGCTCCAGACCTCATAGTTCCATCCGGCCACGTTGCCCGCGGCATCGAGCCCCGCGCGTACCCGCATGGTCATGGCCGTGCCTTTGGGCTCCCACAGATGCTCGTCGCGACGACTCCATAGAACCCGAACCGGCTTTCCTGCAAGTTGCGACAGGAGCGCCGCGTCGGCCGAGACATCGTCAGAACCGTTTTGGCCATAGCAGCCCGAGCCCTCGGTCCAGATCAGGCGGACCTGCTCAGGCTTCATGCCGAGCAGTGTCGCGAGACTTAAACGCGTGTTGTGCGAGCTCTGCGTGGCGGACCAGACGGTTGCACCTTCGGGACCCACGTCGGCCACGGAACAGGAGGGGCCGATCGATGCATGCAGCTGGTAGGGCACATAGTAGTCGGCCTCATGCCGGCGAGGCGCGGTTGCGATCGCCTGGTCGGCGTCACCGGTCTTGATGAGCTCGCGATCGGTGGCGGGCAGTGTTCTGAGCAGGGCCTGCACCTTGCCATGATCGGCCATGGCGGGCGCCGGACCCCATTCCACTCGCAGTTCGCGCGCGGCGCGGATGACGTCGACCTCGCGCTCGGCCACCACGGCGATGAATCGGCCTTTACGCAGCACGCGGGCGCCGCGAATGGTGGCGATTGATCCCAGCTCGACCCGTACGGGCTCAGCACCCGGCAGCGCGGGACGGATCACCCGGCCGTGCAGCATGCCAGGTACGCGTACATGATGGATGTATCGATGCGAGCCGAACACCTTCGCGGGCAATTCCACCCGCGGGATGGACTTCCCGATCACCTTGAACTGATCGGGGGTCCTGAGCGGCAGCTTGCCGTTTAGCGGACGGCTGAGGGTGCCGCCTGCCACCAGGTCGCCATAGGATGCGCGCGCGCCGCCTGGGCCCGTGGCTGCCCCGTCAACCGTACGAATCTGATCGGCGGGTGCGTTGAAGCGCTTTGATGCCAGTTCGACGAGCGCGAGCCGGGCTTCGGCGGCCGCCTGGCGCACCTGCGGTCCCGCGAGCATGATGGTGAGGCTGCCGAAGGTGCCGATCTGGTCGGGGCAGAGCTCGGTGTCACCCATCACAAGGTCGATCGCCCAGACGCTGGTGTCGAGCTCTTCGGCGATCATCTGCGCAAGCGCCGTCTGAATGCCGGTTCCCAGCTCAACCTTGCCAGTATGGAAGGTGATGCGGCTATCGGGGTGCACTTTGAGCCAGGCGCTGATGTTCTGAAAGCGCGGCGGCAGCGCGGGCTGGGCGCTGGTATCGAGGGGGATGGTGAAACTGATGGCGAGCGCACCGCCCGCCTGGAGAAAGGCGCGGCGCTTCATGCTGCCACCTCCGCTGCCTTCCGAACCGCGGCCACAATTCGCAGATGGGCGCTGCAGCGGCAAAGATTGCCGTTAAGCGCCTCGCGGATCTGCGCGTCGGTGGGCTTGGGATTGTTTGCAAGGAGCGCAGCGCTCGCCATCACCATGCCATTGGTGCAATAGCCGCATTGAACGGCCTGCGCCTCGATGAAGGCCTTCTGCACCGGATGCGGTCGCTCCGGGGTTCCGAGGCCTTCGACGGTGACCACATCCTGAGCGACGGACGACACAGGGATCGAGCAGGAGCGAACGGCCTGCCCACCCACATGCACGGTGCATGCACCGCACTGCGCGAGACCGCAGCCATATTTAGGGCCGGTGAGGCCGAGTTCACTGATCAGCACCCACAGAAGGGGCGTATCCGGGGGCGATTCAACCGAATGCTTTCGGCCGTTGACGGTGATGGTAGTCATGGTCTCCTCCTGATGGGCGGCGCCGTGGACGGCGCTTGTGTGAATGTCACCGTGACGATAACGGTGTTTCAGCTCCTTGGCCAGCCCGCGCGCAGTTCGCGACGCAGGATCTTGCCCATGGAATTGCGGGGCAGCGCAGCCACGTGCCGGATCTCCTTTGGTACCTTGTACGCAGACAGTCGTTCGCGGCAGAGTCGCGCGAGGTCGTCAGCCTCTGCGTTCATGTCTGGCCGCAGCACCACCCATGCGGTCACCTGTTCACCCCAATAGGGGTGGGGGAGGCCAGCGGCTGCGCATTCGGCAACTGCCGGGTGAGAGAGCAGAACCTCCTCGACCTCTCGGGGATAGACGTTTTCGCCCCCGCTGATGATCATGTCGTTCTTGCGGTCCACCAGATACACATAGCCTTCGTCATCGATGCGGGCCAGATCGCCGGTCACGAACCAGTCGCCCCGCATCGATTTCTCGGTGGCCTCCGGGAGGTTGAGATACCCCGAAAAAAGATAAGGCGAGGCCACCGCCAGTTCGCCGACCTCACCGGCTGCGACATCCTGTCCGTCGTCATCGAGTACCCGCAGATGGGTGGCGGGAAGCGGCTGGCCGACGCAGGCGATCTTGCGCAATTGATCGGCGGGTCGCAGCGCGCAGGCGATGTTGGTCTCGGTGGTGCCGTAGCGCTCGAACAGCCGGCCCTCGCCGAAATGCGCAATGATCTCGGCTTTCATTGATTGTGCGAGCGGCGCGGTGCCGGAGATCACGGCCTTGAGCGAGCTCACGTCATAGCGACGCGCGCGTTCGCCCGCGGCAAAGAGGGCAGCAAAGTGCGTGGGCACCATGTAGGCGCTGGTGGCCCGCGTGTGTTCGATGGCAGCGAGCAGGGCCTCGATGTCGAACTTCGGCATGATCACCACCGAGCCGCCGAAGAACACCGGCGCGAGTGACATGAGAAAGCCCGCACCATGGAACATGGGCGTCGTGGCCACCGCGCGGTCGTCGGGACCGTAGCAGCCGTGCTCTGCGGCCATTGCATAGCAGGCGAGTACCCGGCCGCGGTGCGCGAGCATCACCCCCTTGGGTCGGCCGGTGGCGCCCGAGGTGTAGGGCACAGAGAAGATGTCGTGTTCGGTGATGCCGGCATCCAGACGCGAGGAGCGCGCCTGCTTGATCAGTGCCTCATAGTCGCGTTCCATCACGACGATGCGCTCGACTCCCGGCGGCACCGAGGCTCGCGCCTGCTCGGCGAGCGCTTCGTCGACAAACAGAATGCGCGCACGCGAGTCTTCGCAGATGAAACGCAGCTCAGGCCCGGGTGCTGCCGGCCCGACGGTCGCGCAGGCCACCCCGGCGGACGACAGGCCGGCGACCAGTTCGAGATACTCGAGCCGATTACGGCACTGAATCGCAGCATGGTCGCCACGGCCAAGACCCAGACCGGCGGCGAGCTGCGAAACGCGGTCGATGCGCTCGACCAGCTGCCGGTAGGAGAGGCGGCGCGTGCCTTCGGTGATGGCGATTTTTTCCGGGGTGCGAAACGCAGCCGAGCGAATGCCATCGGCAATCAGGATGGAACGTGAACCGCCGTGGCGAATGCTGTCAGACATGGATTGGAACGATAGTGGTCAGCGTGACGGCTACTATGGCAGCCTTCAGATAGCGAGGCTGAATCTCATGTCGTCGATCGAAACTCTTGCTGCCGCGCTGCGCGCCAGGCTGGGCGCCGAGCATGTCGTGACGGACGCGCCCGAGCTGGAGGCGGCGGTGGCCGACCTGTTTCCGTTTCCACGCCCTGCGCCTGCGGCGCTGGTGGTTCGGCCCGCGTCCACGACGGAGGTGTCCGAGATCGTTCGCCAGGCCTGCCTTGCCGGACTCCCGGTGGTAGCGCGGGGGGCCGGGTTGTCTTACACCCGAGGGCTGGCGGCGCCCTCGGCGGCGGTGGTGGTCGATTCGTCGCGGCTTGACCGGATCGAGATTCATGCTGAAGACATGTTTGCGGTGGTGGGTAGCGGGGTCAGCTGGCAACGGCTTGCCGAGGCACTCGCCCCGCACGGCCTTCGCTCGCAGGTGCCAGGCCCGATCTCGGGGGCGGTCACCACGGTGGGTGGGGCGATTTCGCAATATGTGCCGGGCAGCATGGATGGCGTGCTCGGGGTGAGGGTGGTACTGGCGGACGGAACGGTTGCCGTTACCGGAAGCGGTGCCCGTGCCGGCGCCCTGCCATTTCACCGACATGCGGGCCCCGATCTCACGGGCCTCTTCATCGGTGACTGCGGCGTGTTCGGCATCAAGACCGAGGTGGTGCTTCGCCTGGTACGCGATCAGCCCGCAGCATTCGCGTCGTTTGCTTATGCCGACCCGCAGGTCATGGTGGCCGACATCATCGAGCTGCGCGCAGCCGGTCTGGTGACCCGAGCACTGGTGCTTGATCAGAGCCGGGGCGAAGATGCCGGCCGGCTCGAAGCGGGCGAGGCGCTACGCACCGCCGGCGCGGTGGCGGCGAGCGCCGGGTCGGCGCTGGGGGCGATTCGCGAGATGGCGTCGATGGTGAAGGGCCGATTTGAACTGGCAGCGGCCAAGTGGTCGTTGCACCTCACGGCCGAGGCGCCCACCGCGCAGCTGGCCGAGCAACTGATGGCGCTTGCGCGCGAGCGCTGCAGTCGCTCCGCACGCGAGATCGAACCCACGGTCCCTACTGCGCTCCGCGCGCGGCCCTATTCCATCCGGGGCTTCGTCGGCGTGGAAGGTGAGCGCTGGATTCCGGTGCACGGCATGTTGGCACCGTCCAGAGCGCAGGCCGCACTTGCTGACCTGGAAGCCTTGTTTTCGCGGCATCGAGCCGCGATGCAGGCGGTCGGCATTCGCCAGTCTTATCTGATGTCAGCCGCCGGTCCTTATCTTACGATCGAGCCGATGTTTTTCTGGCCCGATGAGCTCGACCCCATTCACCTGAAGCATCTGTCGGCCCGCAACCGCGAGCGCTTTGCAGGGCGCCCCCGAAACGACGCGGCGCGCGAGCTGGTGGGCAGGCTACGCGCCGAAGCGCGGGAGTGCTTCGAGCGTCATGATGCGGCGCATGCCCAGGCGGGGCGCTTTTACCGCCATGCCGAGCGGCTCGATGCGGGGTCGGCCGCGCTACTCACGCGGCTGCGCGATGCGCTCGACCCGGATCGGCGTATGAACCCTGGCGTATTGGGATTGGGTTGAGTGGGTTGCGGCGAATCCACTCACTGCGCCTTGATGTTGGCCTGCTGAATCACCTTGCCCCACTTCTCTGCTTCCGAGGCGATGAAAGTCTTGAAGGTTTCCGGCGGGCCGCCCACCACGTCGCTACCAAAACCGAGCAGGCGCTCGCGCATCTCCGGGGTGCGGATGATCTGGTCGATCTCGGCGTTGAGCTTGGCGATGATGTCGCGCGGGACGCCTGACTGCGCAGCAAACCCGAACCAGCCGGTGGCCTCGTAGCCGGTGACGCCGAGCTCATGCAGCGTCGGGAACTGTGGCGCAGCCGCCGACCGTTGCGAGTTGGTGAGACCGATCATGCGCACCTTGCCCGCCTTCTCGTTGGGGATGACGGTGGACAGGCTGTCAAACATCAGATTGATTTGCCCGGCCACCAGATCCACCACGGCATGGCCCGTGCCTTTGTAGGGGATATGAACCATCTTGACACCGGTCATCATCGAAAACAGTTCGGCAAACAGATGGGTGGCCGTGCCCTGGCCGGTTGAACCATAGGTGAGCTTGTTTGGGTTGGCGCGGGCGTAGGCAAGGAATTCATTCAGGTTGTTCACTGGAACCGACGGATGGACCACCAGCGCATTTGAAATTTTCGCCACCAGGATGATGGGCGCAATATCGCGGTCGACGTCGTAGGGCACCTTGGCGACCAGAAACCGATTGAGCGACAGGCTGTTTGAGCCCAGTAGCAGCGTGTAGCCATCAGCAGGCGACTTGACCACGAAATCAACGCCGATGATGGTGCTGCCGCCGGGCTTGTTTTCGACCAGTACGGGCTGGCCCCAGCGCTCGGTGAGCTTGGTGCCAACGGCCCTCGCGATCATGTCGGTAGGGCCGCCCGGCGGAAAGGGGACGATGACCCGGATCGGGCGGTTGGGATAGTCGGAAGCCTGGGCCAGCGCGGGCGCGCTTGCACTGGCCGTGAGGGCGAGCAGTGCGGCGGAAAGCAGGCGGCGGACAGTCGGTGTGGGGATCATGCGGTCTCCGGCGATAAAAAGTGAAGAGGGCTCAGAAAGCGCGGCCGCGCCGCACTGCCGAGACGAAGGTCATGGGGTGCAGGCGCTGCGGCGGAAGCGTTGCGGGCCGCTCCGGTCCCGGGTCCTGGGGCAGGCCGTAGCGGGCTTGAATATCGCAGAATCCGGCCCGGGCGAGTTCGTCGCGCCAGTCGAATTCAAGCAGCGTGTGGGCATAAGGCTCGTTGTTGCGCGCCGCATAGCCGCTCAGCAACCATCGACCGACAGTGCCACCGATGGCCTCGAACATGTCATAGGCGACCAGCAGCCCACCCGGACGCAGCACCCTTGAAGCTTCCCGGATGGTCTGGCGGATCACTTCGGGCGGCAGTTCATGCCACAGCCAGTGCGAGGCCACCACATCGAGGCTTGCGTCGGGAAAGCTGAGATCATCGGCGCTGCACTGAACCAGTGTGACGGGCGTGTGTTCTTCGACGGTGCGCAGCGCGCCCAGCTGCAGACTTCCGACGCAGACATCGCATCCATAGACCTCGGCCTGCGGCAATGCGCGCTTGATGGCGCGTGTGGACCGCCCGGCGGTGCAGCCCTGGTCCAGGATTGCATGAGGCTCGAGTTCGATCTCGTTCAGGCGCTCGGCGATCCGCGCTGCGTAAAAGTCAACGAGGGCGTCGGGATCGGAGAGCGCAAACGAAAGACCGGTGGTGTACCAGGCGAGCGCGTAGGCATTGACCGGCTCGCGCCACAGCCCACCGGGTTGCTGATGCGTTTCGGTGTTGGCGATGTAGGCGGGAACCTCGAGATCGGGATCGAGCTCCAGATGTACAAGCCCGCTTGCCTCAGCGAGAAGGGGCGCCAGCTGATCTTTCTGCCGCGCGACTTCGGTGGAAAAGCCCCATCGCCCCGACCATTTCATCTGCTGAATACGGCGCTCCAGGAAGGCATAGAGACGATAGGTGGGGCTTGACTGCATGCGCTGTTCGAGCGCTGCCACGGTGGGTGCCGGTGCTTCATCCGCTTCGCGGACGACCTCACGATAGAGCGGGCCACCCCAGTGGCGCTTCAGTCCGGACAGATAGCTCTGCCACGCGTCGACCTCAAACGAGGTCTGCCAGGCGCGTGAGGCGGGACGGGAGCCGGGATGGGGGGCATTCATCGGGTTAACGGCTGAACATCGCCGCGCTCACGTCGGGCGACTCATCAGGCGAGGTGAAGGCGTGCAGCAGGGCGCGGCCGAATTCCGCCTCTTCGGTGGCGAACCAGCTTGCCATCGCCGCGCTCTGGCCGGCTTTCTCAAGCGCGCCATCGTCGAGAAGCTTACGTTCGCCGAGGGCCAGACGCATGCGCTGGAGCTCAGACTTGAGCACATAGACTTCGCCCGCGAGCGACAGGATGACGCTCATCAATCGGGCGCTGTCCATCGGGTCACCGGGCGCAAGACCGGCGAGCCCGGCAAAACGGGGCGCATCCTGCGGGGCGGCGGCAGGTGGGAGCGAGTCAGCGGTCATCGCTGGGGTGGCGCCTGATGCGGGGGACTGATCGAGGTTCATACCGGCGTCCTCGTTGATGGTGTGGCAGGTTAGAGCGAGCGGCGCGTTTGTGCATCGCGCGTTCCGAAGATTGAAAGGCTGCGGGTTTGACGATTAGTCCGTAGCGTCCCGGAGTCTCTGCATGGCGGCGACGAAGGCCTCACGGTGTACCGAGCGTTCCGTGTGCCGGCCCGCCGATACGCGCCGCTGCCCCGCCACCCAAACCTCGGCAAAGGGAGGCGCCTCGCAGGCAAAGATGGCCGCATCGATCAGCTCATGCGGTGCCACGCCCAGCAGGCCGCCCGCCTCCGCGTCGAGCACCAGACAGTCGGCCCGGGCACCCGCTTTGAGACCCCAGGCCTGCTCCCGAAAGCCGGCAGCAGTGGCGCCTGCGCCGAGCGCGCTACGAAAAAGCGCTGCGCCGGTGGAGGCCATCCCCCCACCGGGATCGGCGGCAATATTGCGACGCTCGAGCGCAAGCCGCTGCCCATACTCCAGCAGCCGAAGCTCCTGGGGCCAGTTGCGCTGCACATGGCTGTCGGAGCCGATTGACATGGCAACGCCACGCGAGCGCCATGCTTCGAAATCGAAGCGACCGTCGCCGAGGTCGGCCTCGGTGCTCGGGCACACCACCACGCCGGCGCCCGTGGCCGCAATCGCGTCGATCTCAGACAGGTCGGCGTGCGTGGCATGCACCAGATGCCATCGGGCATCAAGCGGTGCATGGGCCGCGAGCCAGGCCATCGGCCGCTGCCCGGTGGCTGCGAGGCAGTCGCGGACCTCGGCCTGCTGCTCGGCGACATGGATGTGAATCGGACCCGTGTCATCGGCGCAGGCGCTGCCCAGCTGACGGATAGCGTCTGGCGATGCCGCACGTAAAGAATGAATCGCAACCCCTGCCGACACTTGAGGCAGCTGCCAGCTTCGAACCGCATCGCGGATCGCGAGCACATCGCGCACGGTGGTCCGAAAGCGCCGCTGACGCTCAGCCAGTGCGGGTTCGCTGAAACCCGCGCGCTCATAGAGCACCGGCAGCAAGGTGAGTCCGATGCCCGCGTCGGCGGCTGCCTCGCTCAAGGCTCGGCTCATGATGAAGGGGTCAGCGTGAGGACGTCCGTCCCGGTCGTGATGGAGGTAGTGAAACTCGCAGACCTGCGAGTAGCCGCCTTCCAGAAGCTCGGTGTAGAGCAGCGCGGCGATCGCGCGGAGCTGTTCGGGGTTGATGCGAAGTGCGAGCGAATACATCTGCTCACGCCAGGACCAGAAGTCGTCCTGGGTGGCCTCGCGCCGATGCGTGAGGCCCGCAAAGCCGCGCTGAAAAGCGTGGCTATGCGCATTGACGAGGCCTGGGAGGGTCGGGCCGGGGAGCCGGTAGTCGGCCTTCGACGGATCCACGCCCGCCGTGATCGCCGACCATTGGCCCTGTGAATCGATTTCAAGCCGCACGCCCGTCTGCCATCTTTCATCGATCCAGGCGATCGGCGCCCAAAGCTGCCTCGGGCGAGACCGGGCGGGCGTGGCGTCTCGATCAGTCTTCAACGCGGTCTCCAGTCACGAAGCGTCCTGATCAGCGACTCGAGTAGGGGCGTGACGGCTGCTGCGCGCGCCGAGTGCCAGTCATAGGGTGGGTCTTCGAGCATGTAAGCGCGCCAGCTCATTTCGAGTTGCACAGCGTGCACGCTGGAGTCGGGGCGGCCATAGGTGCGCGTGATGTGACCGCCCTTGAAACGGCCATCGATCACCCAGCTGTAGCGTGATTGCCGGGCGAACACGGTCTCGACCGCACTTCGCAGCGAAGGCGCGCAACTCGCGCCCGAAGCGGTACCGATGTTCATGTCGGGGAGCTGCCCGGGGAAAAGCCATGGCAGCTCGCCCTTGATACTGTGTGCGTCGAACAGTACCGCGTGCCCATGTTCGCCTCGCAGCCGCTCGAGCTCAGTGGCGAGCGCCTGGTGATAGGGCTGCCACCAGGATGTGACGCGCTCGCCGATCTCGGCGGAGTCAGGCTCGCAGCCGCTTCGATAGAGCGGCTCGCCGGTGAAAAAACGCGTGGGGCAGAGCTCGGTGTTGTTCTGGCCCGGATACATGGGCTGGTTGTCGCTTGGCCGGTTGAGATCGACCACGTAGCGACTGGTCGACGGAATCAGAAGGCTCGCGCCCAGTTCGCGCGCGAAGCCGTAGAGACGATCCAGGTTCCAGTCGGTATCTTCGACCTCGAGTGCGCGCGGCACGAGGCGGTGGCGAAACTGCTCGGGAATCAACTGACCCACATGCGGGAAGCTGATCAGAAGCGGTGATCGGCCGCGATGTAACTCAAAGCTCACGGGTGCGGCTGCCGGGGGACGTTGGTCGGTCATCAGCGGATCACCAGATAAGGGGTGACTGGGTCGTGCGGGGCGCGGGTCGAGCGGCGCCCGCAAAAACGCTTCCCGCGCAGGGCGCGTGTCCGAAGCGATAGGCGATTTCGCGGGGATGTTCGACATGCCAGATAGCGAGGTCGGCACGCATCCCCGCCAGCAGGCGGCCGCGGTCAGCGAGGCCCAGCGCCCGGGCGGCGTTTACCGTGACCCCACGCCAGGCTTCTTCGGGCGTAAGCCGGAAGAGCGTGCAGGCCATGTTGAGCATCAGCGGCAGTGACAGCGCGGGCGATGATCCGGGGTTGTGGTCGGTGGCAATGGCGATGGGCACGCCCGCTTCGCGCAGCGCCTGGATCGGCGGCAGTCGGGTTTCCCGAATGAAGTAGTAGGCGCCCGGCAGCAGAACAGCCACCGTGCCGGCTGCTCGCATGGCGGCGATTCCTTCGTCGGACAGGTGTTCGAGATGGTCGCAGCTGAGCGCACCGTATTCGGCGGCGAGCCGGGCGCCCTCCTGGTTGCTCAGCTGCTCGGCATGGAGCTTGACCGGCAGACCAAGGGCGCGGGCACGGTCAAACACGCGCCGCGTTTGATCGGGTGTAAAGCCGATGGTGTCGCAGAACACATCGACCGCATCGACCAGCCCGCTTTGCTGCTGCGTGGCCAGCCATGAACAGACCTCGTCGATGTAGTCGTCGGGGCGGCCGGTGAATTCGTCGGGAAGGGCATGGGCGCCAAGTGAAGTGGTGCGCACCGACAAAGGAAGCTCGACGCCCAGGCGTCGGGCTACTGCGAGGCAACGCGCCTCATGGACTTGGTCAAGCCCGTAGCCTGATTTGATTTCGACGGTGGTGACGCCTTCGGCCATCAGCACGCGGGCGCGCTGGGCGGCAAGCTGGAACAGAGCCTCGTCGCTCGCCGCCCGCGTGGCGCGCACGGTGGAGCGGATGCCGCCGCCGGCGCGGGCAATCTGTTCGTACGTAGCGCCTGTGAGGCGGAGCTCGAATTCAGCCGCGCGGTCACCGCCGTAGACCAGATGCGTGTGCGGGTCGATCAGACCGGGCGTGACCAAGGCCCCGCCCAGGTCGATCTCCAGGCTCGGGACGGTTGTTGCCGGCAGATCGGTCTCGCGCCCCAGCCAGACGATACGATCGCCCTCAGCGACGAGCGCGCCGTCGTCAATCAGCCCCCACCCGGATTCCTCCGCGAGGGTGGCAAGCCGCGCGCCTCGCCAGAGCGTTCGTGCAGGGTTTCGCGAGGGGGTCATGACTCACTCTCCTGACAAAGCAGCGCGAGCCAGAAGGCCTGGGCTCCGGCGATCAGCCGCCAGGGCGGGAGGGCCCGCTGCCCACTCACGTCAGCCGATGCGCTCCAGCAGAGCGTGCCGGCATTGAGCCTTTGCGGCGGGTTGGAATCGTCGAACTGCACGTCTGCCGCCTGGAAGACGAACAGGCCGCGCCACTTTGCTTCCGTGGCAAAAATCGACCCCGGGGGCGCGGCAAGCAGGGTGACCTGGCCATCGGCTCGGCGTCCCATCAGGTTGAGATCACGGGTGGGGCCCTGAATGAGCCGGCAACCGATGGGCTCCTCGCCTGCGAAGGCCATCGGGGGATCGCCAATTCGCTGGCGGTGCGGGCCACCGGGCAGATCCAGTTCAACCCCTTCGCCCTCCAGGACGGCAAAGCACCGGTCAATGCCCGGAAAGCTCGAGAAGGGGCCTTCCTGCGTGATGTCAGCCACGCTGACCCTGACGCTCCAGGCGTGGTTGCCCAGCGCCGTGTCGCTCGGCGGGGGCCAGGCGAGGAGTTCGCGCGTGACCCCGCCACCATTTTTCCAGGGCAGGGCCGGGCATTGGGCGAGCTCGACCCGATGAACCCGCGGCGGCGAGGCGGCATCGATCACGGGTTGAACTCCCCCGAGAGCTGATAGCGCGCGCCCGGATGAACCAGTCGGGCGAGCGTGATCACCGCATTGCGGGTGAACGTGCGCCGAACCATGATGAGACAGGGATCGGCGCGACGGATACGAAGCAGCCGCGCCTCGAGCGGGGTGGGGAGCGCCGACTCGATGGTGTATTGCGCCCGCCAGAGCGCAGTGTGGCGAAACAGATAGCGCGTGGGTGTGAGGCGCGAGAAATCGGCATCGAG
>JALREG010000293.1 GCA_023253905.1 Burkholderiaceae bacterium | reverse complement strand
GGAAAGTTCCGCCAAGTTCTGTTGGAAATTCTGATTCCACGAGGACTTGAAAACGTCGCATGTTGACGATGTGGTCGATTGCGGCGTTAGCGGCCGAAGCGGCCGACGAGAGGCCGCGAGCCTCGATGATGGCGGCGCCGCGCTTGCCGACGGTGGGGATGAACGTATCGCGATTCCAGGCTTCGTCGTTGATCATGGCTTTCAACGATTGACCGTTGACGGTGGCGAACCGGTAGTCGGGATACATGGTGGGGCTATGGTTGCCCCAAACGGCGAGTTTCTGGATCGATTCGACCGGTTTGCCAGAGCGCGCGGCAAGTTGCGAGAGCGCGCGGTTGTGGTCGAGCCGCAGCATGGCGGTGAAGTTCTTCTTGGGCAGATTCGGAGCGGATTTCATGGCGATGTACGCGTTCGTGTTGGCGGGATTACCCACCACCAGCACACGCACGTCGCGGCTTGCGCATTCGTCGAGCGCGCGGCCCTGAACCGTGAAAATGGCACCGTTGGCTTCGAGCAGATCTTTCCGCTCCATGCCTTTACTGCGCGGGCGCGCGCCCACCAGAAGCGCGTAGTCAGCGTCGCGGAAGGCGACTTTGGGGTCGTCGGTCACCACCACACCGGCGAGCAGCGGAAACGCGCAGTCCTCGAGCTCCATCACCACCCCGCGCACTGCCGGCAATGCTGCGCTGATGTCGAGCAACTGGAGAATGACCGGCTGGTTCTTGCCGAGCATGTCGCCGTTGGCGAGTCTGAACAGCAGGCTGTAGCCGATCTGGCCGGCAGCGCCGGTGACCGCGATTCGCTTCGGGGGATTGGCCATGGAGAAAACCTCTCGATTCCGGTTCGGTTGGAAGACAGAGCCGGGCGGCGCCGAGGCGCCCGCCAACGGCTGGCTGGAACGCTGGCGCGAGTGTAGGCTGGCTACTTGATGGTGTCAATCCAGTGTTATGTCTTATATAAGACATGATTGACTGGACTGCGGGCGTGGGCTGTGCTGAAATTCCCGGATGGCAACGACCGCGTCTGTCGAGCATGAAGAGCTTCCCGCGCCATCGTCCGACGAGGTGGCGCCGCGCTTTGCGCCGCTTTATCGCCAGATCAAGACGCTGCTAACCAAGCGTCTGCGCGCGGGCGAGTGGAAGCCCGGTGAACCCATCCCCAGCGAAATCGAGCTCGCCTCACGCTTCAGGGTGAGCCAGGGTACGGTGCGGAAGGCGATTGACGAACTCGCCGCTGATAACCTGCTGGTTCGCCGGCAGGGCCGTGGCACCTTCGTGGCGTCGCACCTCGAGGTTCGAACACAATTCCGGTTTCTACGACTGCGCCCCGACGATCTGCCCGAGGCCAAGCTGGCCGGTGAGCCCCATCCCGCCATGCCGGGCGAACGTTCGGTGCAGGGGCAGGTGCTGCGGAGCCAGGTTCTCGAATGCCGTCGTGCCCGTGGGCCTGCCGAGATTTCCCGGGTGTTGCGGTTGCGCGCGGGCGAGCCCCTGGTGCAGGTGCGCCGTGTGCTCGATCTCGAAGGCGAACCCACGGTCCTCGACGAAATCTGGCTGCCGGGGGCCCGGTTCAGAGGTCTCACCGCCGAGCGGCTCGCAAACTACAGTGGCCCTCTCTATGCGCTACTTGAGGCGGAATTTGATGTACGCATGATCCGCGCTGAGGAGCGCATCAAAGCGGTTACTGCGCCGCCCGATGTGGCGCGCGTCCTGCATGTCAGAGCGGGTACGCCGCTCCTGCGGGTGGATCGGGTCTCAAGCACGTATGAATCAGAGCCGGTGGAATTTCGGCGCGGGTGGTGTCTCACCGAGCGGCATCACTACTACAACGAGCTTGGGTAACGCGCAGGCGACACTGTTCATTCAAAGGCTGATGACATCGAGCTTGGTGGCTCGCTCGGGTTTGGGTAACAATATGCAGGTTTTGCACCGGGGGGTTTAACAATAATGAATGAAACTGCCAGAGGTTCGGGCGCTGCAGGCGCGCGGCCGCGTTTCCGCAATATCGATGTCGGTCAGATCCTCCAGTACCGGCTGCCGCCGGCGGGGATCGTCTCCATCCTGCATCGTGTAAGCGGCGCCGTGCTGTTTCTGTTTGGCCTGCCTTTTCTGTTGTACTGCCTGCAGCTGAGCCTCGGACCGGATGCCGCGTTTGCGAAATTCAAGGCCATGGCGGGTCACCCTTTCGCCAAGCTGGTGTTTCTCGGGCTGATCTGGGCTTACCTGCATCATTTCTGCGCAGGCATTCGCTACCTGCTTCTCGATCTCCACATCGGCACGGAAAAAGATCAGGCCCGTACCTCGTCGTTTGCGGTGTTGGCGGTGAGCCTCGCGCTCACCCTGGTGTTTGCGCTCAAACTGTTCGGAGCCTTCTGACATGACCACCAAGCGAATCGTCGTAGGTGCCCATTACGGTCTGAAAGACTGGCTCGCCCAGCGCATCACTGCGGTGGTGCTTGCGGCATACACCCTCGTGCTGGGCTTTGCCGTTCTTACTGGGCCGCCGCTCGCGCAGGCAAGCTGGAAAGCGCTGTTCTCAGGGCCGTTCATCAAGGTGCTTACGGTCATGGCGTTTGTGGCGCTTGCCTGGCATGCCTGGATCGGCGTGCGCGACATTTACATGGATTACATCAAACCCACCGCCGTGCGTCTCACGCTGCAGGTGGCGACCATTGTTCTGCTGTTTGCCTATGTGATCTGGGCTGCCAACATCCTCTGGAGCATCTGAGATGGCCGACGTTCTCAACCATCTGTCAAACAATCTTCCCCGTCGAAAATTTGATGCGGTGATCATCGGCGCGGGCGGCGCCGGCATGCGCTGCTCACTCCAACTTGCGCAGGCGGGCTGGAGCGTGGCGGTGTTGAGCAAGGTATTTCCCACCCGCTCCCACACGGTGGCGGCGCAGGGCGGTATCGGTGCCTCGCTCGGTAACATGAGCGAAGACAACTGGTTCTGGCACATGTTCGATACCGTCAAAGGTTCGGACTATCTCGGCGACCAGGACGCCATCGAGTTCATGTGCCGCGAGGCGCCCAAGGTGGTCTACGAGCTCGAGCACTTCGGCATGCCGTTCGACCGCAACCCCGACGGCACCATCTATCAGCGCCCCTTCGGCGGCCACACCGCCAACTACGGCGAGAAGCCCGTGCAGCGCGCCTGTGCCGCGGCCGACCGTACCGGCCACGCCATGCTGCACACGCTGTACCAGCAGAACGTCAAGGCGCGCACCAACTTTTTCGTCGAGTGGATGGCGCTGGACCTGATCCGCGACGCCGATGGCGACGTGCTGGGTGTCACCGCGCTCGAGATGGAAACGGGCGACGTCCACATCCTCGAGGGCAAGGTCACCTTGTTCGCCACGGGCGGCGCCGGTCGTATTTACGCGGCCAGCACCAACGCCTTCATCAATACCGGTGACGGGCTGGGCATGGCGGCTCGTGCCGGCATACCGCTGGAAGACATGGAGTTCTGGCAGTTCCACCC
>JALREG010000280.1 GCA_023253905.1 Burkholderiaceae bacterium | reverse complement strand
CGCTCTTCCGCTCTATGCACACGATGCCCCCCACCGAGAGCGCGGTCACATAGTGTGCCGAACCCGTCCACCCAACGGCCACAAAGGTCAGGCACGTGAGCAGGAGCGTGGCGATGGTCATGCCCGAGATGGGGTTGGAGCTGGAACCCACTTCGCCCGTCAACCGCGAGGAGACCGTCACGAAGAGGAAGCCCAGAACCAGGATCAGCGCCGCGCCCAGGAGATTCATGCGCAGCGACGGAGCCAGCGTGATGGCCGCCATCAGCACAAACACCCCACCGACCACCCAACGCAGGGACAGGTCCCGATCACGCCGATCGCCCGAAGCCCCAGCCCCTCCCTCGCGGGCTCCGGCCAAATCCGCCAATCCCGCTCGCAGAGTGCGCCACAACGTAGGCATGGAACGCAGCAAACTCACCAGGCCACCCGCCGCTACGGCTCCGGCCCCGATGTAGAGCAAGTACGCACCGCGAAAAGTAAGGCTCACATGGCTCTGAACCGGCGTAAACACGGTCACGCCCACCGCAAACGGCAGCCATACCAACCATGCCCAGTCGCCCTCGGCGAACACAATCACCGCCTGCGCACCAATCATGAGAAGCGATCCGCCCACCGTGACGGAAAGCGTCGACCAGCCGCGCGCAGCCAGCCTGGGCATGACCCAACCCAGCAGCAGATAGGCAAACATCAACACCACATTGATCACCAGGAGGGCCTGCGCGCTTTGCGTCGCTGACATCCCAAGCACGCGCGTAAACCACGGCCCCGCCCACAGGCTCTGCATGGCGATAAACGTGGCCTGTAGCGTGACCGACGGCACGACAAACCGCCAGAAATAGCGCTCACGAAACACTTCAAGGTAGGCGCGCCATTGCTCGGCAAGCGGTGTGGCAGGCTGACGCGGCTCGGCCGGCAGGAGCACTCTCAGGCATACCGCCGCAAGCGCAAGCAACCCCGCGCAGAGAAAAAACAGCCCCCGCCAGCCAATGACCGGCAGGGCGAGCTGCGCCGGCACGGTTGAAATGAGCGCGCCCAGCGTGCCGGCGGTGAGCATCCAGGCGGCCAGCCGCTGCTGACGCGCCGGCGCAAAAGCAAACCGAAAGGCGCGTAGCCCCGACATCAGCGCGCCCGACACACCAATGCCAATCACCACCCGTGCGAGGCCCAGTACCCAGGCCTCGGTCGCAAGCGCAAACATGAGGCAGCCAAGCGCCGCAATCGCGAGCAGCGTCGAGTCCGTGTCGCGCGAGCCAAACCGGTCGAGCCAGACGCCGAGCGGTAGCTGCATGAGGATGAAGCTGAAAAAATAAGCGCTGGAAAGCGCCCCAAGCTGCGCGTTGCTGAAGCCAAACTGATCGACCAGCTCTGGCGCAATCACCGCATTGACGGTGCGAAGCGCATACGACAGCACATAGCCCGAGGCAAAGAGCGCAAACACGCCGAACCCGGCCTCGGCAATCGGCGGGGACACGCCGCGGGTCATGGGACCAGCAACCGGAATGAATCGAGCATGGTGCGCGCCTGCTGCGCCTGGGCGGGCGCCACGATCGCCACCGCCTGCCAGAGCTGCTCCCGATACGAAACGAACACCGCCTGCATGACCACCGGCTCGCCCGTCAACTGGCCGCGCGCTTCCACCGCGATGGCATCCACCGCACCCTTTGAGGTGCCGGAAAGGTCGAACAGCCCCACTGGGATCGGAACGCCAGGCTGTGGCTCGGCGCCCAGGTTACGCAGCATCGCCACCCGCATGGCCGACAGCGCCTTCGCATGGGTGGCCGCCATATCGGGGGCGGCCTCGAGCCGCACCACGCCGACCGTGAACAAGGCGCGGTCCACGCGCGCGCCGGTCATGGTCATGTCGACCTTAAGACCGTCGAGATCGATCTCCCGGCTCATGGACGCGGGGCGTCCGGGCAAAAGCACCGAAAAGCCCTGTTCGAGGCTTCGGGTTTCACGCCAGTTGAATTCGGGCGAACACGCGGCCAAGAGGCCAGCCAGTGCCAACCAACCTAACAGACCGCGGATCGCTCGTCGGCGACCGGCGATGCGCCGGAACATGCTGGACGGCAGACTCATCGGATAATGGTACCAAGCTGTTCCATCATCCAGGGAGTCAGGACCATGATCTACGAATTCCGTTCGCGCGCCACGGGCAGCATCGTAATGATGGGACAGGTGGCCGACCGGATGCTTGGCATCCTCGGTAAGCCCACCGGACCCCAGGGCATCATCACGGTCGAGCAGCTCCCTGAAGCGATCGCTCGACTGCGGGCAGCGATCGCCGACGAGCAGCGCGCACGCGCGGCGGCACGCGAGGCCGCGCACGCGGGCGAGCGGGCTGCCGGTGCGCTGCCAAAGCCCGCCGCGGGCGGCGGGCACGACGCCGAAGAAGCCGGCCCCGGTGCGGCGATCTCGCTCGAAGCCCGGGCTCAACCGCTCATCGAAATGTTCGAGCGGGCACTGGCCGGCAAGCGCGACGTCACCTGGGGGGTCTGAGTTGAAGCTCATCAGTGCCGACGACGCGGCTGCACTTATCGAATGCGGCTCGACTGTCGCGAGCGCGGGTTTTCTCGGGGCAGGACACGCTGAAGCGATCACCGAAGCGATCGAACGGCGATTCCTGCGTGACCAGGCGCCGCGCGACCTCACCCTCATCTACTCGGCCGGCCAGGGCGACCGGGCAACCCGCGGCGTCAATCACTTCTGCCACCGAGGGCTCACCCGCCGCGTGATTGGCGGGCACTGGCGATCGGCGCCCGGACTGGCGCAACTCGCCCTTGAGGAAGGCACCGAGGCCTACAACCTGCCGCAGGGCGTCATCTCACAGCTCTATCGCGCCATTGCGGGACGCAAGCCTGGCGTGATCACGCCCATCGGCCTGCACACCTTCGTGGACCCCCGGCATGGGGGCGGCAAGCTCAATCAGCGTTGTAGCGAGGAGCTGGTGGAGCTCATCACGATCGCGGGCGAGGAATACCTGCGCTATAAGCCCCTCCCGATCGACTGCGCGCTCATTCGCGCCACCACCGCTGATGCGCTGGGCAACCTGAGCGCCGAGCACGAGCCTTTTCACCATGAGCTCCTCGCCATCGCGCAGGCCGCGCGCAATAGCGGCGGGATGGTGATCGCGCAGGTCAAACGTCTGGTGGGCGCCCATCCGCAGGCGCGCGCCGTCTGCGTGCCCGGCATCCTGGTCGACTATGTGGTGGTGGTGGGTGAGCATCCCCATCATCACTCCATGACCTTTGGCGAATACTTCAATCCCGCCTATACCGGACTCATCCCGCGCCAGACGACGACGCCCGCGCGCGCGGGCTTGGGCTCATCCGGGCCGGCGACCCCGCCAGCAGGGCCACGAACCGTCGATCCGCGACGCATCATTCAGCGGCGGGCGCTCCTTGAACTCGCCGCCGTTCGGCCACGTACCGTGAACCTGGGCGTCGGCATGCCCGCGGGCGTGGGCGCGCTGTCGCGCGAGGCGGGTATCCCGGGGATTGTGCTCACCGTGGAATCGGGCCCAATCGGCGGCACCCCGGCTGATGGTCTGTCCTTCGGCGCAGCCGAGCACCCACAGGCGATCGTCGATGAACCCGCACAGTTCGACTTCTACGACGGTGGCGGCCTCGACATGGCGTTTCTTGGCATGGCCGAAGCCGATCCACACGGCAATGTGAACGTCGGTCTGTTTGGCGTCGGTCCCTGGCGACGGATTGCCGGGGTGGGCGGTTTCATCAACATCACGCAATCCACGCGTGAGCTGGTCTTCATGGGTACCCTCACCTCAGGGGGGCTGCAGCTGATGATGGACAACGGGAATCTGAGGATCGAACGCGAGGGGCGCTGGAGGAAGCTGGTGCCGCAGGTAGGCCTCCTCTGCTTTAACGGCGAGTACGCCTCGCGTCAGGCGATTCGTGCCACCTATGTGACCGAGCGTGCGGTCTTTCGGCTGCAGGCGGGGCGGCTCACTTTGTGCGAGGTCGCGCCCGGGCTGGACGTCGAGCGCGATGTGCTGGCCCAGCTGCCCCCCGGGGTTGCGGTTGCGCCCTCGCTTTGCCTGATGGATGCCCGGGTGTTTCAGGACGGCCCGATGGTGCTGGAAAACCGCCCCCTACCCCCGGAGCAGCCTCGGGTGGCTGCGCGATGAGCGCCGGCCGCTTCGAGCAACCCGACCAGGCCCCCGCCGGTTTTCGCGAGATCTGGCGTGACTTCGGCACCGTCTATGCCGCCAACGGCCTGATCGGTTTCATCTTTGCGGCAAGCGGGCCCGTGGCGATCATTTTGTCGGTGGGCTCGCGGGGCGGGCTGACCGAGGCAGAGCTCGCATCGTGGCTGTTCGGGAGTTTTTTCGTCAACGGCATTCTCTCCATCCTCTTTTGCTGGCGCTGGCGGCAGCCGCTTGTTTTCTTCTGGACGATTCCGGGCACGGTTCTGGTCGGCCAGGCGCTTGAGCATCTGCGCTTTGCCGAGGTGGTGGGCGCGTTCCTTCTCACTGGCCTGCTCATGATCGCGCTCGCCTTTACCGGCTGGATCAAGCGGCTGATGGCGGCGGTCCCCATGCCGATCGTGATGGGCATGGTCGCCGGCGTGTTCCTGCGCTTCGGACTCGACCTGGTGCGCGCGATGCACGAGTCGCCTGCGATTGCTGCGCCGATGGTGCTCGCGTTCATCGCGGCATCGGTGTGGCCAGCGCTTGGCCGGCGCGCGCCCCCGGTGATTGCAGCGCTCGCGGTGGGTACGATCGCCGTCGCCCTCGCAGGCAGCCCCGGAACTGGCCTCGCAAGCGCATTCGAGCTCGCACGTCCCGTTTTCCAGCGCCCCGAATGGTCGGCTGCCGCAGCCTTCGAGCTGGTGGTGCCGCTTGCGATCACCGTGCTGATCGTTCAGAACGGTCAGGGCTTTGCGGTGCTTGAGCCCGCTGGGCACCGCGCACCAGTCAATGCGGTCACGCTCGGCTGTGGCGTCTGGTCGTGCATCACCGCTCTGATCGGTACCGTCTCCACCTGCCTCACCGGCCCCACCAACGCGCTGATCTCAAGCTCGGGCGAACGTCACCGGCACTACACCGCAGGCATTTTCGTGGGGCTCTTGTCGCTTGCCTTCGGGGCGCTCGCACCGGGGTTCACCCGGCTCCTGCTCGCCACACCGCCTGCGTTCATCGCCGCACTCGCGGGTCTTGCCATGCTGCGGGTATTACAGACCGCGTTTCAGATTTCCTTTCGTGAGCGATTTTCGCTCGGTGCGCTGATCGCTTTTCTGGTCACCGTGGCCAATCAGCCAATTGCGGGCATCGGCGCGCCGTTCTGGGGCCTCGTATTTGGCTTTGCCGGCGCGTGGCTTCTCGAGCGCGGCGACTTCAAAGCGCGGGCAGGCGGGGCCGGCCGGTAGGTCGGGGGCTCAGCGCCCCAGCACCGGCGCAAGCGCCCGCTCCAGATCCGAACGCTCGCGGCCGCTTCGCCGCGCGAGATCGGCAACCTGATCATCGTCAATCGGACCCACGTTAAAATATTCCGACTGCGGGTGCGAGAGATAAAAGCCGCAGACGCTGGCGGCAGGCGCCATCGCAAAGCTCTCGGTAAGCGTGATACCGATATCGTCGCAGCCCAACACCTCGAACAGTTCACCCTTGACCGTGTGCTCGGGGCAGGCCGGGTAGCCCGGCGCGGGCCGGATGCCCACATACCGCTCGTCGATCAGGGCCTGCGAATCGAGCGCCTCATCGGGCGCATAGCCCCAGAGGTCGGTGCGTACCCGCCGATGCAGGCATTCGGCAAACGCCTCGGCCATCCGGTCAGCAATCGCCTTCAGCATGATCGATGAGTAGTCATCGAGGAGCGCTGCAAATTCAGCCTCCTTCTTCTCGACCCCGAGGCCAGCCGTGACGGCAAACATGCCGATGTAGTCGGCGATGCCCGAGGGCCGGCCATCGAGCGTGCGCGGCGCGATGAAGTCGGCGAGGCACTTGTTGGCCACGCCCTCGCGCTTGGCCGTCTGCTGACGGAGGTTGCGCCACACGAACGCAACCTCGGTGCGTGAGTCGTCGGTGTAGACCTCGATGTCGTCGTCGTTCACGCTGTTGGCCGGCAGAAACGCCACCACCGCATTGGCCGTGAGCCAGCGCCCGTCGATCACCCGGCGCAGCATCGCCTTACCATCGGAGAACACCCGGCGCGCCGACTCGCCCACGATCTCATCATTCAGGATGGCCGGAAAGGCGCCCGCCAGATCCCAGGTCTGAAAGAACGGCTGCCAATCGATGTATTGCGCAATCTCGGCGAGGTCATAGTTGCGAAACAGCCGACGGCCAATAAATTTCGGCCGGGGCGGATGATAGTGCGCCATCGGATGGGGGCCTTCGCCGGGATGGTCGTCCGCCTGCATCGCCCACTGAACCGGGGTGCGGCGTGCGCGCGCCTCGGCGAGCGTGATCCATTCGGGGCCCTTTCGTCCGGCATGCTGGGCGCGCACACGTTCGTAATCGGCCAACAGATCGGCGATGAATTTCTCGCGCGAATCGGGAGAGACCAGACTCTGCGCAACCGGTACCGAACGCGACGCATCGGGCACATACACCACCGGGCCGCTGTAGCGCGGCGCAATCCGGACCGCGGTATGCACCCGCGAGGTGGTCGCCCCGCCGATGAGGAGCGGAATCTTTCTCATGCGGAAATAGTCATCGCGCTCCATCTCGGAGGCAACGATCGACATCTCCTCAAGCGATGGCGTGATCAGGCCTGAGAGCCCGATGATGTCGGCCCCCTCCACGCGGGCGCGCGCGAGGATTTCCGAACAGGGCACCATCACGCCCATGTTGATCACTTCAAAGTTATTGCACTGAAGCACCACGGTCACGATGTTCTTGCCGATGTCGTGCACATCGCCCTTCACCGTAGCGATCACGATCCGGCCGCGCGAGCTCACATCGGCGCCCGCCGCCTGCTGCGCACGCTTTTCCTCTTCGATGAAAGGCACCAGGTGCGCAACCGCCTGTTTCATCACGCGCGCCGACTTCACCACCTGCGGCAAAAACATTTTTCCGGCGCCAAACAGGTCGCCCACCACATTCATGCCGTCCATCAGCGGGCCTT